>JAZUEG010000518.1:0-3166 GCA_045640025.1 Bacteroidales bacterium | reverse complement strand
GGCCCCTTTGAGTATCGAGGAGAACAGCGTTATGGTGGTGGAGTCAATCACATGCAGCAGCCTGAGCCACTTCTGAGAACCGCTGTCCGAGATATTGGACAGGAAACTTGCGTACAAGCCATAGAGCATGGAGTAGACGTTCCCGAAGAAAGATGCGCTGCGCCTGTTGTTGGCGTCTGAGATGGTGCTTCGGCTTGAAGCCTTGCTCAACCCGGACTTCTTCAGCCTCTTTTCGTTGATACTCAAATTATTGGTGATCTCCCTCAGGGAGTCAAATCCCTTCAGCACGCCATAGAGGAGTGTGATAAGGTGGTCTATGGAGTTGAATTTCTTGGTGTATTTGTCATAGTCGCCATTGCTGATTATCGAAATGATTTCTTTAAGAGGTATCAAAGAAAAAATCTGAGAAAAGATTGTCTGTCCGAAATATTTTGTAATTTTGCCCATGGTAACATATTTTTGTTTAGAGACTCAATGTTACCCAAAAAAACGGGCTACCTGATTATGGCAGCCCTATTTTTATTCGATTTTTTATTTTTCTCGGACACTAAATATAATATTATATTGCTGAATGATTTTTTAAGCCGGCAAAATGGAATTGAAGCATATCATCTTTAGGCTCTCTTCATAACCGAGACGCTCGGCTGGGGTAATTTTAACGGGCACAGACAATTGAAGTTCAAGTGTTTCATTTTCATCAAGGTTCATAACCTTGTAATTCTACAATGACTTATTTTTCGCATCTTGTTCTTTAAATTTCCAAAATTAAAGAACAGGACAAAACCCAAGAACCGCAACCAAAACTCGAAAAAAAAGTGGGTTTTGGTTGCGGTTCTTGAAACGAGTCGGAATTATTCACCAATCTTGTTTCAAGAATTCCCTTAAATGTAAGAAAAAATCTAACTTATACTTTAGAAATCCAAAAATCTTTCAAAAATCTAACTTATACTTTAGATTTTCAAAAATAAACCCAAGAACCGCAACCAAAACCTGAAAAAATATTGAGTTTTGGTTGCGGTTCTTTGATTACAAAGAAAACAATTTTTTGTGAATAACGATTAATTGAATATATTTGTCTCAAATACTAAAAAAGGATAAATAGGAATACATCACTAACACTGAATTTTGACATTCCAAGTGATTGCATATTCGATTTGTAAACAATCAAAGCAAAACTTACGGAATTTGCAAAGATACTAGTAGCCCCAACCAAGACCACATATAATGATTATGAAAGCATAATGCTTCAGGAAAAAGTTCAACCATACACATTGGAGGAACTAAACACACGTCTTGACAGAGCCGAGAAAAATTTGCCGAAGGACGCGGTATCCCTGCGGAAGAAGTAGAAAAAGAAATGTTGAATTACGTAAATTCCTTATAATATAATGGTTATATAGGATCCCGACGCCAAGAACGAATTCAAAAGAATTATTGATTACATCAACGAGAACTTTGGCAAAACATCCGCTCAGAAGTTTGTCAACCAAGTAATAAAGACACGGAACATAATTGCACAAAATCCAGAGACATTCAAAATAGAGGAACTAATGCAAAACCGTCAGTTTGTTTACAGAAGTGTGAACGTTGGCAAAATAAATCGACTAATATATTACGTTGACAACATTATCATACACATAGCCGATATTTGGGACAACAGACGCGACCCAGAGAAAATGTAGGAAATGAGTTTTAACCAATAAAATAGAAAAACAATGGAAATATTCGGATATTCAGAAAGAGGAGTTATGAATGCGCTCTTCTACGGAATTGCTTACAAAAGCACAAACAAGAAAAAAAACATAGATACATTATTAAGTCTCGCAGGATTAGGACAGAATTTATGCGATGACTATGATATAATAATGGAAGCCTCATTATCTGACTTCGGCGATCCTGACGCAATAATAATAGGCAAAGACATTGACGGGAATGATACCAATATATATTTCATAGAAGGAAAAGTAAGTGCAGGCAAGAATTATAGCCTCACAAAAGAAAAAAGCCACTTCGACAATGCAATGGCTAATAATAATGCATTCAAGGGTTTTACTTCATCACTTTTCGGGCAATTAACCTTAAAATACCAACTCATAAACAATAACACAGGGTTACCGAAAATTATAACCAGTAAAAATAATAGGAACGGACAACCAGTTCCTCGGACATATGGCGATAATCCCATTGTAGGGAAAATAATAAATAGAATAAAATCTTGTGGAAATCAATACTACATCGCCATAACACCAGATACAGATATAAAACTCTCAATAGCATACAACAATGTAACATTATTCGAAGTAAATTGCATTAATTGGAGTCGCGTTAAAAACAATCAAGATCTAGGCCAATACATCACCGACGCCCTAACTTTTAACAAAGGTACCAAAAACGGGAAACCTTATGACCAAATCAACAACAAATAATCTCAAAAAAACACCCCAAAAAGGAAAGAACCGCAACCAAAACCTGAAAAAATATTGGGATTTGGTTGTGGTTCTCGAATTGCAAAATTTTACTTGCTCCTAACAAACACAAGCGCATTGGTAAGGAATTCTCGGTTGTTTGGAAACGGACGATGAAGTTCTCCTGCCTCATCTCTATACCAGGAATACGACCAGCCTCCCATATCAAGGTACAAAGCCTCTGTAACGTGCAAGGCCTGCAGACAATCCTTATAAGCCCCAAAACTTATGGGCTTTTGGGTCTCCACAACGCACAAGGCATCATCAATCTCGCACAATGCACGGAATTTATTTTGGTTAACATCATCTCTGGTAGTCTGCAACAACAATCCATTATGGATAATCATCTCCTGAGCAAACCCCATTCCCTTGCCACGTGCAGCCAAATCAAGTTTGTGGGTGTAATGCAAGTAAAGAAAAACGTAATGCCCATTGTATTATTCAAAAGCGCCTGTATTTCTCTCACAAGGATAGCCATTGTATCTAACTCCATCGGATACCTGATCGCCTGCAATTAATTTGTGGTTGAACCCTTTCTCGTAGCCCTTGCCGGTGAATGCTCCAGCCACGCAATAAAAATACTCGTTATTATACGCGCCGTCAGGGACATCCTTGCCACATAGCAATTCTATCTTGTCGTAATGTGGCTTATATATATACATAGGAACAGAATTGACAATTGTATGCTTCCTGTTTATCTA
>JAZUEG010000517.1:0-6432 GCA_045640025.1 Bacteroidales bacterium | reverse complement strand
AGAATTAGTTCAAACTCATGAATAGGGAAAGACATACCCAATTCATTACATTTACAAAAACTATAATAGAACAAATTCTCATATTTCTTAAACAATTGAGATAGAGAATTATAATCATCGATACTTGATTTACCATTCATTAATTGATCCTGTATCTCACCAACAGTTTCCTCTATAGGTGTAATATAATCATGAACAGACTCTTTAATGGATTGTTCCAAATTAGAGAATTTGATTAACTCTTTTCCAATTCGTTCCTCAATATCCTTAATTCCGTTCAACTGAGACAAAGAGGAAATTCCAGATTGCAAAGAATATATTATTGAAACTACAGCTAAAATTATCGAAGAGATGGTAGCCGCAAAAGAAAAATTCTGATATGCTTCGTCGTTTACTCCTGATGGAGAAAGGATAAAGGAAACAATAATCAATATGATAAAAATTATTATCAAATAGAATAAATGACAAACCGATATCTTTCTATCAAACCAAGAAGTTTCGTTTTCAGCCATAATCATTACATCTTTTGCATAACCCAATCAGACAATTGTTCAGAAAAACCAACCCATGCAGCAGGTCGGTTTGCTTCACAAACAAAAACAGAATCCCCTTTTTGCAAAACAGGAAGCAAAGAGTTTCGAAAATCAACAGGTGAAGAAAAAGATTCTATTAGATAACAACATTCACCTACTCTAGCCCATGAATTACTTTTCTTAATCAAAGAAAGTAATTTCTTCTCATTAACAGTCCGCCTATTCAATTTATATGTTAATAAATATAAGGACATATTCTATAACAAACTAATAGCTTTAGAAATCAAATCGGTAATTTGGTTAACAATAGGCTGCGTTGCAACACTAAAGGCAATATCTTTAACTGCTTTAAAAGCCATTTTAAGAATCCTATTATCAGGATTCTGCTTATCCAATTCACTTTTTATTAACGAAGAACACTCTTGATAATCTTCTCCTTTTTCAGGCATCAAAGAATCAATCTCATCTATTATTGATTTTAGATTACTAGTGATGCGATAATTTCAAGACAGATACATTTATATACTTGAAATAAAGTACATTACGGACGTTTTTTGATTTTTCGATTTGAATTTGTTTGAGTAATTTGAAGTTCAAAAATACGAAAACAAAATGTCAATGGACTTTGCTGTTTGATAGTTTATAAAAGATCATAAATTTATCGCATCAGTACTAATTTTAGATCATTAATACGAGAATTGACATTCACACAATTATTGTCTCCAATTATAGTATTAGATAAAGCATCTTCTGTGTCACTTGCAGGCTTCGACAGCCTATCTAATTGACAATGTGAATATTTCATGAAAACTATTAGTAGTAATAATCTAATTACCCATTAATAAACTCAATCATTCCCTTCACATTATCATTCTGCAAAAGCGAGGTACGATTTTCATTAATCTGCTTCAAGATATTGGAATCATCAGATTTGGAAATATTGAGTTCTGAGCCTAATGCAGGGGCGAAACCACACATCTTTACACTTTGGGAATCACCGTCTCCATAATTGATAATGAAACGAAGATTGCTGTCCACCTCATATTTGGCACGAGGAGACTCCGAATCATAATCAAAAACTACCACAAGTTTATCATCGCTCGAATATGTCTTGTTGATAAGGGTACTTGCTATCACAGCCACAGACGAACGGCTGTCTCCAATCTCATACTTTATATTTGCATTATCAACCTGACCCTCAAGTAAACTCTTGAGAATCAAATGATCCTTTTCACCCTCACAAACGATATATGTAGTTGCCATAACAAATCAGATTAAATATTCAACAATACCATAATTTTTGCCGTTCTCCACAGAATTCTTATACAACGCATTCATTCCTCTCGTAAAACATTGATTCTTGAAACAAAAATCAATGTCACGCATTGGCCACAAAAGAATTGTCTGAGGAGCTAAAAATTTTGAAATAATCAAAGCAGGTTCAGTAAAGCCAGAAGTAGAAAACAAAGCACCAACAACACTCGAAGGCCTTCTTACCAATTGATTTCTAAGCTTAGAAATAGGCTCCACGCTTAATGGACTATTCGATTTATACAACTTACACTCAATCAAGATCGAAAGCGAAGGAGTAAAAATGCATCCATCAATTTGTTCTATCACAACCCCTGCCTCTTTTACTGTATATGGATATGTAACAGAACATTTTTCAAGTTCGAAAGCGCGCAAAATCAAATATTCCAAAATCCTACCATTATTCCAAAACGATTTGTCATAAGAATCGGCTTTAACCATTTCCCACAAACCAATCACCTCAGAATAAGATAACTTGGAAATGTATGATTTATATTCTACATCAGTTGCCATCTAAACACATATTGATTATTCGGCACAAATATACAAAATAAAATTGTATAGGCAACTAAAAATACCCACAAAACAGCAACGTAATGCAAAATTTCGAATTAATTCATCAGTAATATACACTCTTAAACCGCTAGCATCGTCTGTTCTCCTAATCCCTTCCAAATATATCCCTCGTATATACCTTCTCCTTCACATCCTCAAGCGTATCCGAATCATACCTGTTCGCAATAATCGCCCCACTCAATCTCTTAAATTCCTCCAAATCATTCACCACCAAACTTCCAAAGAACGAGCTGCCATTCTCCAAAGTGGGCTCATAGATAATCACATTAGCGCCCTTGGCCTTGATGCGTTTCATGATGCCTTGGATGGCGGACTGACGGAAATTGTCGGAATTGGATTTCATGGTGAGACGGTAAACGCCGATGGTTACGGGAGACTTGCTACCCGAGAACTGATTATTAGAAAAATAATCGTACCAGCCGGCCTTGCGGAGAACGGCATCGGCAATGTAGTCCTTGCGGGTGCGGTTGCTCTCCACGATGGCAGTCATCATATTTTGTGGAACGTCGGCGTAGTTAGCTAATAACTGTTTTGTGTCCTTTGGCAGACAGTAGCCACCGTAACCGAACGAAGGATTGTTATAGTGAGTTCCAATTCGTGGATCAAGACCTACGCCTTGGATTATTGCCTGAGAATCAAGGCCCTTCACCTCAGCGTAGGTATCAAGCTCGTTGAAGTAGCTGACACGGAGAGCGAGATAAGTATTGGCGAAAAGCTTAACGGCCTCGGCTTCCTTCATTCCCATAAAGAGAACATCGATATCCTCCTTTATTGCGCCTTCCTGAAGAAGTGCGGCGAAGGTTTTGGCAGCTGATTCCAGGAAACTTACATCAGCAATTTTCTTTATTGCGGCATTCTCCTCGGCAAACTCTGGATTATCAATCATCTTTGGGAATCCGACGATGATTCTTGAAGGATAGAGATTGTCGTAAAGGGCCTTGCTCTCTCTCAAAAATTCTGGCGAGAAAAGAAGGTTGAATTTCTTCACGCCCTTCTGAGCATATTTTACATAGAGATTTCTTGTGTAGCCTACGGGGATTGTTGACTTTATCACCATCACCGCATCAGGATTCACCTCAAGAACCAAATCTATAACCTCCTCTACGTGAGTGGTGTCGAAATAATTCTTGACAGGATCGTAATTTGTAGGCGCTGCTATCACCACAAAATCGGCGTCCTTGTACGCAGAGGTTCCATCGAGAGTCGCCATTAGCTGCAATGGCTTCTCTGCTAAATACTTCTCGATATAATCGTCCTGAATAGGCGAAATCTTGTTGTTGAGTTTCTCAACCTTATCGGCCACCACATCTACGGCTGTAACCTGATGATTCTGAGCCAACAGTGTAGCGATGCTAAGGCCAACGTAGCCAGTACCAGCCACTGCTATTTTAATATCCTTGAAATCTCTCATGATCAATTAAAAATTAATAATTAAGAATTAACAACTAACCCTCACGCCGCCATCCTAACCATGCCCCTCGGCACATAACTCGTCCCGAAGACACCCAGCCCCGGAATCTCCACGAAAACGCGGTGCTGGCCCTTGTACTTGAAGTAGCGGCCCACCACGCCCTTGAAGGTGCTGTCAACTACCTCCACCATGTCGCCATCCAGATATGTCGGGACTACTGTCTGATCCACAAGGATATTGGGATCCATGCTGTCAACAATGGTGCGGAGCATATCAATCTGATCGTCGCCGAAACGGACGTAACCACTGCGGTCTGCATTATAATAAGGTGTAAGGCCGGGAATGTTGGAGGCCAAAAGATTGGAGAAATCAGCCTGCGAGGCCCTTATGAAAAACGAGTCAGGGAAAAGCGGCTTGCCATCGTGCACGGGCAGATAGGCATCCAACCTGCCATCGGCCATCATGCGACCCACCGCCTCAAAAACCGAGGACATACGCCTCAATGTGCAACGAACAAGGTACCACATGGTTACTCAATCTTTCTCAGCCATTTGGGCGGCACATACGCCGTGCCGAAAATCCCCAAGCCGGGGAGCTCCACGAAAACGCGTTTCTGACCCTTGTACCTGAGCACCTTGCCCTCCACACCCACAAACGGGCCGCCTATCACCACCACATCGTCGCCCTTCAGGAAGGCAGGTGCCTCGCTCTGATCGAGAAGCACATCCTGAATGCGGGACTCCACTATTATTCTGAAGCTCTGCATCTGACGCTCGGGAATGGTGAGATAATTGTTGGTGCCATACTCGTTCATCGAGAAATGGTCGTAGAAAGGTGTCAGGCCCTTGATATCGAGCTCCAGCATGGCACGGAAATCCTGATGGACGGTCTTCACAAAGAGAAGGCCGTCGTCCAGCGGAAGGTCCTGAATATATTGTGTGGGATTGTTGAAATCGTCGTTGGAATATACTATGCGGCGACGGAGTGGCAGGTATGGCTCAAATGGCCTGCCATCGAAACTCAGTTTCGATATCTGCTCGTAAACCGAGAGCGCCCTCTGCCTTGTGGCGCGTATAGGATACCAGTGTGGAGTCCGGAAAATCCGGGTATAAATAACCGACTGCCCATCTGGATCAATATCCTTTCCGGGGGGCGTATTGGCAAGATTTCCAATACTTTGAGTTTTGCTATTCGCACCGAGTGCATCGTCAAAGAGAGCCATGATGAGACTTCGGTTTTCCGCAAACGCAATCGCAAGGATGCGGAGATGTATAGACACAAAAACGCAGAGCCCAGTCCGTTGACTACTCAACAGACTGAGCCCTGCGCCCAATGCCTTCACAAAATTTATAGCTTGATATTAGTGCATAAGGATAGCTAAGCTTGCTTGCTTGCTTGCTTGCTTGCTTGCTTGCTTGCTTGCTTGCTTGCTTGCTAACAAAATTTCCCTATTTACCAAATATTTAACCATAAAATTTGTTAATATTTTATAATTCTGTATTGTTTCAGTTTTGCAAAATTAGATACAAAAAACCATATAACCAAATATTTTTTCCGCAAAAGTTGGAAAAAAATTTTCATCTCGCGTAGCATACGAAATACTTGGTGACCGTCTTGCTGAGGGCCGATACTATCGAGATGTCGGATGTGGAGTTTATGTCCCTCACGTGGCCGTCCTTCATCAGGATCTTGATTTTCTCGTCGCGGTGGCGCGAGTAGGCGCGGTTGTAGAGGGTTCCGCTTATCACGAAATCGTCGATATACTCGTCCGGTATTGTTTTTTCAGCTGATACACAATCTTTTATGGCATCTATTCTGTACTGGGGAATCTCCTCATTGTATATCTCTATCTTGAACAGGCGGCGGTCTATCAGGCGACGGCAGAGCTCGCGGAGCACAAAGTCGTCGGAGTCTTTCCAGACCTTGATAGCTGATATGATATCGCTGTCATCGAGCTCGGCAAAATACTCAAGAGGCGTGATTCCGTCGTATTTCTCGTGGAGCTTGTCGATTGTGATGTCGTGTGTGAGAAAAAATTTCAGCTGATACGGTGCATACAGCTCCTGCCCTTCCTTGGTGAGTTTCTTGGCCCGACTGATGATCTTCTTGAGCATCTCCTCGGCCACCACCACGGTCTTGTGGAGATATACCTGCCAGTACATAAGACGGCGGGCAATCAGGAATTTCTCGATGGAATATATTCCCTTGTGCTCTATCACCGGCTCGTCGCCATGAAAATTCAGCATTTTTATTATTCTGTCGCAGCTGATGACACCCTCGTTTACTCCCGTGAAGAAACTGTCGCGCGAGAGGTAGTCCAGGCGGTCCATATCGAGCTGGCTGCTTACGAGCTTGTGCAGGATCTTGAGCTCGTGGCTGTTGTTGAATACCTGAATGCCTCCTATCAGCTGGCCCCTGAGGTCGCTGTTGATTATCCGCATAAACTCCTCGGATATCTGCTCGTGCGATATATTGGAGAAGAAACTGTTTTCCAGTGTGTGCGAGAACGGGCCGTGGCCCAGGTCGTGACAGAGTATAGCCACCATGGCGGCGTCGCGGTCGTCACGGTTCAGGCGCAGACCCTTGCCGAGAAGCTCGTCG
>JAZUEG010000516.1:0-4487 GCA_045640025.1 Bacteroidales bacterium | reverse complement strand
CTTCCTAAGACCGCTTGGCCTCCGACTTTTGTGATGTGTGGAGCACCGAACTTCTTCTCGATTACCACGTTGCGGCCCTTAGGACCAAGTGTTGTCTTTACAGCGTTAGCCAACTCGTCAACGCCTTTCTTGAGCAAGTCTCTTGCCTCGATATCGTATTTAATTTCTTTTGCCATGATTGTTTATTTTTAGTGGAGAGTTTAGAGTTTAGAGATTAGAGCCCCTTACTCATAAACCTTCACGTTTATACATATTTTTTTATAATTGAGAGTTCTCTACTCTCTAATCTCTGTTCTCTAATCTATCACTTAGATTACTGCCAAAACATCGCTCTGGTTCATGATGAGGTACTCCTCACCGTCGAGCTCGATCTTTGTGCCTGCGTACTTGCCGTAGAGCACTACGTCGCCTACCTTAAGCTCCATGGCCTCGTCCTTTGTGCCGTTGCCAGCTGCCATTACCTCGCCACGAAGAGGTTTCTCCTTAGCTGAATCTGGAATAAAGATTCCTGACTTTGTCTTTGTTTCAGCTTCCTGCACTTTTACTACTACTCTAGTGCCAAGAGGTTTAATGTTCAATGCCATTTTTATATGTGTTTTTAATATTGTTTTTTATTATCGTTTGGGATTCATTTCCCGAACACCAAATTATCACAATCTGTGCCAATCCGAAAATTGATGATTTTTATGAAATTTTGTCAGAATAGATGTCAGTTTTATGTCAGTCATGATGACGGAATGACAGAGGAGCGACGGTGTTGGGAAACAAAATTTTTGGATAATTCTTGATAATTTTTGTTATTTCGGATAGATGATTTATATTTGCAACTAACAAAACACCTTTTATTATGAACCGAGGAAAACACAAATGCGAGACTCTCAAGAAGATCCGCCAGATGATTGCCGACAAGAACGGCATTGATTATCATACCACTGAATGTACATTTCAGGGAAATTGTTCCGGCACTTGTCCCAAATGCGAGGCTGAGCTCAAATATTTGGAAAGCCAGCTGTTGCGCAAGGAATCTGCCGGCAAAAAAGTGGCCGTGGCAGGTCTTGCCCTCGGAATCTCTCTTGTGGCATCATGCGGACCGTCGCACCATATAACAAAGCCATTGGGCGGCGACGTTGCAAATGTTGAGAAAGTTAGTTTTACAAATGAGGTTAATCCACCTGATACTATTGAAGTTGAGGAAGTTACAGATGATTTTCTGGGCATGATTATAGAAGATATTGCCGAATTTCCCGGTGGCGATATTGCTTGGAGAAAATATATCAGTGCCAATGTCCAATATCCCCCATTAGCCTTGGAAAACAAAATCGAAGGCATAGTATGGGTCAAGTTCGAGATTGACGAGGAAGGAAATGTGATAAATCCAACAATTATGCGCAGAGTTGACCCATTGCTCGATAAAGAAGCTTTGAGGGTTGTAAGCTCATCCCCAAAATGGAAGCCGGCGAAACGAAGAGGACAGAATGAGCATGAATTGCACACGACTTCCGTGGAATTCAAGCTTCCGGAATGAAATTGGGAAATTACCATTCCTCTATCTTGCAGGTGTGTTTCTTGGTCTCGCGGTTGTAGCTGATGCCTATGAATCTCATGTTGCCCTTGTATTGTTCGAGGTGGAGGTTGTATTTCTTGTCGTAGATTTGGCTGATGGCGGTCTCTACCACGGTATCAACTTTCAGCTCAATGATGAGTGCGGGCTTCTTGCATTTGTATGGGATGAAAACCAAGTCGGCGTAGCCCTTGCCTGTGGGGAGTTCCTGGAAAATGGTGTAATAATCGTACGCCGCAATAAAAGAGAGCTTTATTGCAGAACCGAAACAAGCCTCGTTGTTGTATTGCCAGTTGCTCATCACGAGGGAATGGCTGCGCTCCAATGAATCCGCCACCATTTGTTCCTCACCGTAGATTGTGGCTTCCAGCAATGTCTCTGACTCACGGATTATCTGTGGAACCTGTCCGAAATTGTTGAGCCTTTTTACGGCCTTCATCCATTCGCGCCTTACCTCAAAGTTCGGGATATAGCAAGTCATGGCGTCGGAATTGTAACCAAGATAACCCAAATGGATCAGGTATGTGAAAACGTCGTCCTTGGAGTTGAAATCTGTCAAAGTGTTCAGATATTCCGACACGTCGAGCTTCACCTCCTGACCTGATATGATTTTGGCAAGGTCGTCGCGGATGCCCTCAAAATCCAACTTGATATAGTCGGTAATGGCGTCGAAACTTCCAGTGGTGGTCACATAGCTTTTTACGCAATGGTTTTCAATGGCTTGTATTACAGAATTTGCATTGAATAATTCTGTGCCGTCGATAGTGTAACCATCGTACCAGCGCTTTACTTCCTGAAAATCAAGATTATGTTTTTTGCACAAATCCTCCACTTCCTGATATGTGAAGCCAATACATTCCTTGAATGCAAAGGCGTTCACCATTGTGTATTCTTCAATGTTGTTCAGTTTACTCTGAATTCTGTCTCTTACAACAGGCAGAATACCAGTGATATATGCGAGCGAGATTGCGGGTTTAAGTGGAGAATTCTTGAAAAGGGAAATAAGGAAATCAAGGAATTGTTTGAACATTTCCTGTCCGAATTTTTCCCTTACAAAGAAATCGTATTCGTCTATTAATATTATAAAGGTCTGTTTGGTTGCAAGGTATACGCTTGCTATGCATTCTGCTACGGTGAAATTCTTAGAGAAATCCACTTCAGGAAATTCTTCAATAAATTCTGTTTTTAATTTGGAGTGAAAAACATTGAAGAAATCTTCTCTGTCACTACTTGCTACAGAATGCCAAAATCCATTAAAATCCAATTGCAGGACATTGAAACTGTTCATGTTCTTATGGAACTTTTCAATATCATTTTCGTCGGAAAGCTCACGGGCGATGCGCATTTGTGAGAAATACTCCTTGGAATCGCACCCTTTGGAATAGTATGCTGCTATCATATTTTGAAGCATAGTTTTCCCAAATCTGCGTGCTCGTGACAGGCAGACAAAACGGCTTTCGGTGTTGATAGTCTGGTTGAATACATTAATTGCCAACGACTTGTCAACATACAATTTGGAATTGAAGGCACTCACAAAATTTGAGTTTCCCGGATTAAGGTATAGTCCCATAGCAAAGCGTTTTTTTATTTCTGCAAAGATATAAATATTCCGCCAATTCTGCAACATTGCAAAACTATTGCTCATATTAAAATTGTGATTATCTTTGTCATCAACAAAACCAATAATTTTTTATTAACTATGAGCAGACAAATTTTGATTATTCCTGATGTTCACGGGCGGACTTTCTGGAAGAAGCCGGTGAAAGATATCGACAAATATGAGAAGGTGATTTTTCTTGGTGATTATCTCGATCCTTATCCAAGCGAGGGTATCTCTGAGGAGGAGGCTATTGAGGTTTTAAAGGAGATTATTGAACTGAAAAAATCAAATCCCGACAAGGTGGTTCTACTTCTCGGAAATCATGATGTGCATTATTTGTGGTACAAAGAAGCTAATTTTTGCACAAGATTTTCTTTTAAAAATCTTAAGCCTATAATGAATCTTTTCTTTGAAAATCAGAAACTTTTCAAGTTGACACATGACGAGGCTATCGGCCCGAAGGTTTTTCTTTTCTCTCATGCTGGCATTACTAACGCATGGCTTACTGCTAATAATTATCAACTAAATGTATTAGGCGCTTCTGATTATCTGAATAAACTATCAAAGACAGAGGACGGCAGACGGAATCTTTCGCAGATAGGAAAGTCGCGCAACGGAGCAAATCCTTCTGGCGGGCCGGTTTGGGCAGATTATTATTTCGATATGCACAATGGCGACGAAAATGTTGATGAATACATTTACCAAATTGTGGGGCATACAAGGTCATTTAACGAACGAAGGATTGGCCCCCACGCTGCCTGTCTTGATTGCAAGAAAGCCTGGGTGTTGGATTGTCTGAGTGGCAAACTGGAGGTAGTAGTCTGATGCTCTCTCTTGTCGAGCTCATACGAAAAATACTTATTCACGTAAAAAAGATTTTTCGTTTTTCGCAAAAAAACATATATTAGCGCCTTGAAAAAACAAACCATTAAAACATACAAAAATGACTAAAGTAAAAGTAGCAATTGTAGGATACGGCAACATTGGCAAGTATTCTCTTGAGGCTGTAAAGGCAGCTAAGGATTTGGAACTCGTAGGCGTAGTTCGCAGAAAAGAGTCTATCGGCAAGAAGTCTCCTGAGCTTGAGGGCGTTAAGGTAGTAGCTGATATCGACGAGCTTGGCAAGGTAGATGTTGCCATCCTCGCTCTTCCTTCAAGAGAGATTCCTGTTGCTGCTCCAGCTCTTATGGCTAAGGGTATCTGCACAGTTGACAGTTTCGATATTCACGGTCAGGACATCCTCGACCTCTACAAGAACCTCGACGCAGCCGGCAAGAAGTCTGGCGCCAAGGCCATCATCTCGGCTGGTTGGGATCCAGGTACAGA
>JAZUEG010000515.1:0-10228 GCA_045640025.1 Bacteroidales bacterium | reverse complement strand
CACAGAACGACATGGCTACGATCCGACTTAGTAAATTTCGAGGTGGCTACAGGTCACTGCGAGATTGCGGGTGAGTCTTATCTTGAGGAGACAACCAAATTTTACACTCCTATTTTTGAATGGATCAAGGAATACACCGAGACTGTAAAGAAGCCGATTACATTCGACTTCAAGCTTATATACTTCAATACAAGCAGTTCCAAGTGTCTTGTGGATATCCTGGATATGCTCAAGAAGTATCAGAAAAACGGCGGTGAGGTTACCGTAAACTGGTTTTATGAGGATTCCGACGAGGAGCTTGAGGAAGTAGAGGACTTCATAATGGAGACCGGCCTTGATATCAACAAGATTCCGGTTCCCGAATTATAATTGTATCACCATTATTATATATATATGGAAAAGATAGACGATAAATACGACTTCAGCTTGTACGAATACCATAATCTTCTGCATCAGAACATTCTGGTATCTTACAAAGGTCCTATTGATGAGAGGATTATGACCGTAATCGGCGACAATATCGAGATTGTGACCAACGACGGCAACGATAAGGCCAGAAGCAAGATTTTCAAGATTTTCATGGAGCTTGCCCAGAATGTATGGCTCTACAGCGCCGAAAACTGCACCACAGTATCGGGCCGCAAACTCGGAATGGGCACTCTCGTAATAGGCGAATTCGGCGATTCATATACTTTCGTAACAGGAAACGTGGTGCGCAATACCGACATAGAGCCTGTTATCGAGAAATGTGAGATCATCAACTCCCTGGACCGCGACTCGCTCCGCGAATACCGCAGAGAGCAGAGACGTCTCGCCAAGGACGGCACCAACAAAAACTCAGGTAATATCGGTCTTATTCAGGTGGCGCTTACAGCCGAGAGCCCTCTCGACATAGAGCTTACTCCTGTAAGCGACGAGGAATCTTTCTTCTCGATCGCAGTCAAGATCAAAAAATCCAGCCACTAATGCATTTTCGGCATAGTTTTGGATTTAAGTATTACTAATATTCACTGATTATAAATTTGGTCAACATATAAAATAAAACATCGAATATGGAATTGGAAGATATTGTGATAGAAGGTTCACACAAAAACTTTTTTACACCTTCGGTAAATTTCGACGCTAAGACAGGCATCTGTGAGTTGTCTGGCGAGAGCTTCCTTGAGGACACTCAGGAGTTCTACAAGCCGCTCATCGACTGGCTCGATGAGTATACATCCAAGATCAAGAAGCCTATAGCATTCATCATCAAGCTCACGTACTTCAATACAAGTACGTCAAGATGCATATTGGATCTTCTCAACGTGCTCAAGGACTATGAGGACGATGGAGGCGATGTGACCGTAAACTGGCACTACGACGAGAACGATTCAGATATGGAGGAGGATATTGAGGACTACATGATTGATACCGGACTCAATATCAACATCATTCCATTCTAAAAATAATATTAACCCTTAACCAAAGTTATGGAAGATATACACATTAAGGCTAGCAAAGGCAACTTTATTCAGCCCTCGGTTGATTTTGATGCCGCAACGGGAGAGTGTTCCATTACCGGCGAGTCGTTCTTGGAGGAAACTGCCAAGTTCTATACTCCATTGGTAAACTGGATACACAACTACTTCAAGACCAACAACAAGATTGTATTTACTTTCAAGCTTACATATTTCAATACCAGCACATCCAAGTGGATTTTCACAATGCTTACCGATTTCAGGAAGTACAAGGACAGCGGATGTGATGTGGTTGTTAATTGGTATTTCCATGAGGAGGACGTCGACATGCGCGATGATATCATGAACTACATGGAAGATACCGGATTGTCAATCAATCTTGTACCATTTTCAGAATAATAATTCCTTTTCGATATAGTTAGACTATCAAAGTGTCTATGCCAGTTTCTCCGATGTTGGCCAAATAAAGGAGAAACTGGCTTTTTTTTTGCACGATTTTTGCTATTTTATTCGCGAAATTTAGCCGATAATATTTTGTTGTTATTACTATTTTTCATAATTTTGCACCCGTTATTTCAAAAACTAAGAGCAACTGAAATTTAATAATAAAACACTATAAAAATATGTTCGTTTTAATGGTAATAGTTTTTGTTCTCGGATATGCGGCCATCGCATTGGAACATAAACTTAAGATAGACAAGCCTGCCACAGCTCTCATGCTCGGCGCCATAATGTGGATTCTTTTCGTTATCGGAAAGGACACAATTCTCAATATGACAGACTCGGAGGGCCAGCTCTCCAACAAGGGTTGGTCAGAATACGTGGCAGAGCACTCCGGCGAGCCTGAGTTCAATCAGGCCGAGGCTTCATCACACTACATCATCGAGGAGCAGAGCCTTCATCACCTGGGCGAGACCTCCGAGGTTCTCTTCTTCCTTCTTGGAGCCATGACAGTGGTTGCCATCATCGACAAGCACAATGGTTTCACTATCATCACAGATCAGATTACAACACGCAGCAAGAGCAAACTGCTCTGGATGCTCAGTATATTGACATTCTTCATGTCGGCCGTGCTCGACAACCTTACCACAACCATCGTAATGGTGACGCTCCTAAACAAACTTGTGGGCGACAAGCACCTGCGCTGGATTTACGCAGGTATGATAGTATTGGCAGCTAATGCCGGTGGCGCATGGAGCCCTATCGGCGATGTTACCACCATTATGCTCTGGATCGGCAAGCAGATTACAGCTGGCAAGGTAGTGGCTACACTCATCATCCCAAGCCTTGTATCAATGATCGTTCCCCTCATCATCCTGAGCTCAAGGCTCAAGGGCGATCTCGAGCGTCCGCAGGCTACCACAACACTGGTATCAGCTGACGAGCGCAAACTCCAGAGCTTCTGCCTCTACTGGGGCGTAGGCTCGCTCGTAATGGTGCCTGTACTCAAGACACTTCTCCACCTGCCTCCATACATGGGTATGATTCTGGCTCTCGGCCTCTTCTGGCTGATTACCGATATCATTCACCACAAGCGCGGCGACCACAAGGAGAACTCCGTTATCAAGATCCTCACCGATGTTGATACCCCAACAATCCTCTTCTTCCTTGGAATCCTTACAGCAGTGGCAGCATTGCAGACCTCTGGTCATCTTGCGGCAATGTCCGGCGTGCTCGATTCCGCATTCAACAAGAACACCTACGGCATCGGCCTCACCATCGGCGTGCTCTCATCTATAGTTGACAATGTGCCTCTCGTGGCTGGTTCCATGGGTATGTACGAGGTAGCCGCATCAGGAGTTTCGGATTTTGTACAGGACGGTACATTCTGGCAGCTGCTGGCCTACGCGGCCGGTACAGGTGGATCAATCCTCATCATCGGCTCGGCAGCCGGTGTGGCAGCCATGGGTCTCGAGAAAATCGAGTTTGGCTGGTATCTCAAGCACATCAGCTGGCTGGCCCTTATCGGCTACCTCTCTGGAGCTGCTTGTTTCTGGGTCATAGATTCATGCTTATAGTTTAGATTATATCAGCTAAAGGCAAAATAATATAAGGGACGTACTTAAAAAAGTGCGTCCCTTTTTGTATTTATATAAATTTTTTGATACCTTTGCTTGGTAAAATATTCAATAATGCGCCGCATAGTACTTTTATTTGCAATAATTTTCCAGTCGATGGTATCGCTGTCGCAGACCGGTGAGGATGCTGAGCTCGACAGCTTGATATCGTTGTATCATGACATGAGCTACAATGATACCAATAAGGTGCTGATTTGCAAAGATATAGCCTATCTGCATTATAATGTGGATTCCACAATTATGTGGTCTGAGAGGCTGATAGCCCTTGCCGACAGACACAAAATGCCTAATTATAAGGGCCGAGGCCTTCATTTCATGAGCTGGGCGTATTATTACAAGGAAAAATTTGACAAATCTATGGAGATTTGTTATGAGGGAATCAACTTGGCACAGTCTATTAATAATTACAAAAATTTGGGTGATCATTATAGGATTTTGTCTTCCAATTTTGTTAACCTCAAGGATTTCAAGGCAGGAATTAATGCCATTGATAGTGCCAAATATTATTTTGGTTTGCTTAATGATTCTGTATCGTACAATAATATGAATACAGAACTTTATCGTCTTTATTATGAACTACGAGCTTTCTCTGCCGCGGATTCTATTCTTGATATCTCTTTGAAATTCAACACTGCAATTAATAATACCGATAATATTATTTCTGATCTGCGTTCCAAGGCTGAGAATTGCGTTAATGAATATGAACTTTTCTATGGAGCTTCTGATATCTCATTGATAATGAGATCAAAATATTATTCGAATCTTACTTTTAAGCTCAAGTTCAATGATATTTCTGATTGTGCATCTTCTTGTCATTGGTTGGTAAGGTCATTGTTTCACGAATTGGATTATTATAATTATGAAGGCAAGCGCCGTCAGGATATTCTTGACAGCATGTATGCTTTTTGCATACGGGAAACTGATATTGTAAAGAAAGTGGATATGTCGTATGCCAAAACTTATTTATCTTTTTCGTGGCTTTATTATTATTTGTCGTCCAGAGATTATGCAAGGTCTAAACAAACTTTGGATTCTCTTCTTAGTGCGCATGATGATTATGATAATTGGATTTATCTGTTGTACCATATATATTACACCAAGGTAAATGATTATGATAATGCCTTGTTGTATTCGGCCAAATATTCTAAATGTATCCTTCAGCGTCTTTCCCCAATGGATGTAGTGAACTGCACCAAGCATCAGGCGCAAAAGGATTTTGAGGCCGAGCGCGACCGGATGAAATTGGCTGAGGCTGAGAGGCTTTTCAGAATGAGGGCTTATTATATGGCGGCTATAGCGCTTGCAGTTTTGGCGGCGCTTTTCCTGCTTTATCGTTATATAAGGAAACGGAAGCATTTCAACGAGTTGAATGAGATGAATCAGCAGATTCTTCTTCAGAACGAGGAGATCAATCAGCAGAAGGAGGAGATTCTTACTCAGCGTGATGTGCTATTCGAAAAGAACAGGCTGATTACAGATTCAATCAATTATGCCAAAAATATTCAGAGTGCGTCGCTGCCCAAGGACGAGCTGATGACTTCGCTGTTCGGAGATTATTTCCTGATTTACAGGCCGTTGAATATTGTGGCCGGCGATTTCTATTGGGCAAAAAAGGTTGGCAGATATAATGTGCTTGTATGCGCCGATTGCACGGGTCACGGTGTGCCGGGAGCTTTCGTTAGTATGCTCGGTATCAGCCTGTTCAACGAGGTGGCCACCAATCTCTCTGGCGAGATCAAGGCTTCCCAGATTTTGGATTCTGTCCGCGGCAAGCTGATGAATGCCCTCGGTCAGGACAAGAACCTCTATGAGCGCGGACAGCGTATCAATATGGACGGCATGGACCTCGCCATGGTGATGATTGATTATGAGAATATGACTCTGCAATATGCCGGCGCCTACCGTCCGCTGTGGATTTGGCGCGATGGCGACATCATACAGCACAAGCCTGACAAGATGCCTATAGGAATCTACCTTGGCGAGCACCGGCATTTCACCAACCACGATATCGAAATCAGTAAGGGCGATGTGCTGTATATGTTCAGCGACGGCATTCCAGATCAGTTTGGCTACGAAGACGATTCTCATACTTCGTGCAAGCATTTCTCTACCAAGAAGCTGCTCTCGCTTCTTTCGGAGATAGGTGGGTTGCCTACTGATGAGCAGAAGTCAATTATAGAGAATGAGGTTGATACCTGGCGTAACGGTTACAAGCAGCTGGACGACAACATATTGGTGGGTGTGCGGATTTAATCGCCATTAGCTGCCCAAAACAATAAAACTGAATGCGATTCTTGATAGCCATATTATTAGTTTTTTTTCAGCTGACGGCAAATTCTCTGGCCCAGACCGGCGAGGACCAGGAACTCGACAGCCTGATATCGGTGTATCATGGCATGAGTGACGATGATACATGCAAACTGTCTGTGTGCCAACAGATTGGGCGACTTCATTTTAATGTGGATTCTGTAGGCATGTGGGCGCAGAGGCTCATGGATCTTGCCAAGAGGCACAAGCATTATTTCTATGTGAATAAGTCGCTGGGCCTTTTTGCATGGTATTATTATTACAAAAACGACTATCTGAAGGCCACCGAGATCTGCATGGAGGGTATTCCGTTGTGTGATTCGTGCGGTCTGGATAAGGAAAAGGCTTATCATTATTATATGCTGAGTGGCATAAAGGATGCGCAGAGTTTTATCCGCGAGGCCGAGCAGTACGGAAAAATGGCTTTGGAGATTTTTACCCAATACAAGGATACTATGTACATGATCCGGCAGCTATGGGAGCTCGAGGTGATATATTCCGATATGTCGGCTTATAATCTGGCCGAGCAGACTCTGATGAAATGCATGCATCTGGATTCGCTTCAGAACAACGACGAGGGAATTTTCTCGAATTTCGTTTATCTCGGCGATATTTATGTTACCAAATACAAGAATTCTTTCAATTACAGTGATATCTCCGATATCATGAGGGCCAAGGATTTTCTATACAAGGCCGAATGTATGAATACCCGTTACATCGATGACGAGAAAGTGCTGATTTACAATTATGTATATTCTCTCTTCTGCGAATCGGAATATTTCCAGTACACAGGCCGCAAGTTCAGGCAGAAGTCCGACAGCGCGCTCCTTATGTGTCAGAGAATCAATGATTTTGCCAGCCTTCAGAATTACGCGGAGGTTAATGTGTACAAATCCAAGTGCTGGGCTTATTATTATCTGATGAACAAGGATTATGGCAAAGCTTTAGGCATAATTGACTCACTTTCAGCTTTTTCAGATGGCTCGTCGCTGGAGTTGAATCTTCTATATATGAATTATTACAAATCTACCGGCAACAAGGACAGCCTTCTGAAATACACCGAGCGCTACGCCAAATCGTATATTGAGAAACTATCTCCGGCCGATGCTGTGGCTGTGGCCCAAAACTATGACCGGATGGAGTTTGATGAGGTGCTGGAGGCCAAGCGCAAGGAGCATGTGGCCGAGGTGGAGAACGAGAAACTGCGCCGTACCCGTCTTTGGATGCTGTTGGGTTTGGTATCGCTGGTGGCGGTTTTTGTGGGTCAGAGTTTTGTGCGCAAGCGCAGGCATCTGCTCGAGATGAATGAGAAGAACAAGCAGATAACCGATTCGATATATTACGCCAAGAATATCCAGAATGCGTCGCTGCCCAAGGATGATTATCTGGCTGAGATGTTTGGAGATTATTTCCTCATTTACAAGCCGTTGAATATTGTGGCCGGCGATTTTTACTGGGCCAATATGGTGGGCAATTACCGTGTATTGGTATGCGCCGACTGCACGGGTCACGGTGTGCCGGGCGCTTTTGTGAGTATGCTCGGTATCAGCCTCCTTAATGAGGTGGTTGTCAATATGACCGGCGAGCTTAGGGCGTCGAGGATTCTGGATTTGCTGAGATCCAAGCTGATGAGCGCTCTCGGTCAGGACAAGAAACTCTATGAGCGCGGTCAGCGAATCAACATGGACGGCATGGACCTCGCTCTCGTGATGATAGATTACGATAACATGAAACTCCAGTTTGCCGGGGCTTACCGTCCGCTCTGGATATGGCGAAACGGTGAGATTATTATATTAAAACCAGACAAGATGCCTATTGGAATTTACCTTGGAGAGCACCGCCATTTCACAAACCGCGAGTTCGAAATCCAGAAGGGCGATGTCCTTTATATGTTCAGCGACGGCATTCCCGATCAGTTTGGCTATACCGACGATACACATACCACCTGCCGGCATTTCTCTACCAAGCGCCTTTTTGATCTATTGACCAAGATAGGCGGCAAGGAGATTTCCGATCAGAAAACCATCATCGAGAATTCTGTCGACAATTGGAAAAACGGCTACAAGCAGCTCGATGATAATATCCTGATAGGAGTGAGGGTGTGAGTCAGGTATTTGAACCGCTCTATCCTCGTGATTCCCATTTCGCGGAGCTTATGTTCGCTCAGGTCGCGGTCGGCATTGGTGTTGTAGCCTTCTATCAGAGGTATTTTGGCTAATATGTTTTCCTGTTTTTGGCTCTCTATCAGGTAGTTGAGATTGCGGATTACATTTTCGTTGTCTTTCCCGGTGTAATTCTGGTAAATTTCGGGATTCATGTCCTTGATGTCCACTATATATTCCGATACGTAATTTTCTACCGCCATTAGCTGATGTAGTGGAACATTGAGTGATGTCTCGAGCGTGATTCTCCATTCGCGGGGAGCTATTTTGCAGAATTCGGCTATGAAATCTGCTCTCAGAAGCGGTTCGCCGCCTCCAAATGTGATTCCTCCGCCGGTGGCCAGGAAGTAGAGATTGTCGATGGACACGCGCTCCAGGAGCTGCTCGGGATTCAGTTTCTCCCTGATGCCCTTGGCGGTGAGCGACTGCGGATTCAGGCAGTAATGGCATCTGAGCGGACAGCCGTTGAATGCCGCCAATGTGGTGACTCCATTGCCGTCGGTCTGCAATCTGTGTCGTGATATTCCTATAAATGGTGCTTCCATAATTTTTCTGGTCTTGATATCGCAAAGATAAAAAAATATTTCTTTTTTTGCCATAATATATCTACATTTGCCCACAAACTTTTTAATCTTGCATACTATGAAAAAAGGAAGACTAACATGCGATGAACTCAAGAGAATCCGTAAGCAGATAGCTGATGCCAATGGAATTGAGTACCAGATTTCGGAATGCCATTACGACGGCGACTGTCCGGGCACCTGTCCTAAGTGCGAGAGCGAGCTGCGGTACATTGAGCACGAACTGGCTGTCCGTCAGAGCAGTGGCAAGTCGGTTGTATTGGCCGGATTGGCGGCGGGTTTCACATTTTTCAACGCCATTAGCTGCAATCCATTCCAAACTAATGGCGATATAGCAGATCGTCCGCTTCAGGGCGAGCCGGTTTGGGTAGATTCCACTGGAACCCAACCATCCGACAGCATCAACTGCCCATCTCCCGACACCACCGACCTCGATATCAGATATATCCTGGAGGGCGACATAGCAGCTCCGGCAAATCCCGAGGGATTGGAATAAAAAAAAGCCTCCCGAAAATTTATTTCCGGGAGGCTTTTTTTATGTCTGTATCAGCTGATATCAACTATCGCTGAATCTTGTAGATGCGGAATGTCATGGCTGGGAGCTCGTCGTTGAGTACGGTGGTTTTCTCGCCATCAGCTTTCAATGTGCCGTTCTGAGGAACAATCTTGGTTGGGTTTTCCAGTGAGTTGTCGGCATCCATGTCGCTTGATGCGAGTGTGATGGTCTTTACATTGTGGGCGCCCTTCATGCCGTTCAGGTTCAATGTAACAGGCTGAGCCTTCTTGCTGGTATTCACGATCTTAACGATTACCTCGTTGCTGCGGTTGTCGATTACTGCCGATGCGAAGAGGCCGTCCTGGTCGTTGTCGCCGGCCACTACCTTCTTGCCCATGGTGAGAGGCAATACATTGCTGCCCTTGTTGAGCGAGTACATCTGCTGAACGTAGTATGAGCAGGTCTTGAACGAGTTCATGTTGTCGTACCAGATGGCGTCTGGTCTCCACTGCCAGCCCTCCACGTGTGCAAAGAGAGGTGCGTATGTGGCCATCTGTACCACATCGGCGTTGCGCTCGATGCCGGTCATGAATGCGGCCTCAAGGAGCGATGCCTCAAAATGGTTCCACTTTTTGCCCTTGCCGTGGCAGGCGTACTCGCCGGCAAATACCTTAGGTCCCTTGCGGTCGTACTTGTCGTAGCGGTGACCCTCCGAGAGGAACCACTTTTCGGGACGGTAGAAATGCTCGTCGTAGAGGTCTACGCCGATGGTCTTCATTCTTGGTTTCAGCATATCGTAGGCAGGACCCTCAGAGTCTGGGCCGGTGGTGCCTATCAGCTTGATATCAGGATACTTGGCGCGGATGGCCTCGGTGAATTTCTTGAGGCGCTCGGTGAATACTGGGTTGTCCTGGTAGTCCCACTGCTCGTTGCCCACGCCGAGGTACTTGAGGTTGAATGGCTGAGGATGTCCCATGTCGGCGCGCACCTTGCCCCACTTGGTAGACTTGTCGCCATTGGCAAACTCTATGAGATCGAGAGCGTCGTCGATGTATGGCTGAAGGTCCTCGAGTTTTACGTGAGCTTCCATATCAGGCTCGCCCTCCTTGTGGTTCTGGTTCTGGAACTGGCAGGCAAGACCGCAGCT
>JAZUEG010000514.1:0-9683 GCA_045640025.1 Bacteroidales bacterium | reverse complement strand
TGGAAAGTGGAAAGTGGAAAGAGTAAAGAGTAAAGAAAAAACGCAGGTGGATTTCGAATTTTCCATCTGCGTTTTTTGTTGGGGTGGGGGAGGGGATTATGGCTGTACTGTGAATGTGCACTTAATCTGGTCGCCCTCGGTGTGCGGCATTATGCTTTTTACTGTTTTGGTTCTTGTGCCCTTGTTGTCGGTAATTGTGAATTTAACTTCGTTGTCGTGCTTGTTGTCCAAAACGTATGTTACAATTACTGTGTAATTGCCGGCTGTTGCCTTGGGCCATACGCATATTCCGTCGTTCTGATTGTCGTCGGTGAATGCGGAAGGCCTGTTGTTGGAACATCCGGCTAAGTTGCTGGCTGATAGTCGGTTGTTGCAAGGGTCAATGATTTCGGTTTTCCACCGGCATGCCGTGCATGGGTAGTGTACCGATATCTTGAGCGGAGTCTCATTCTTGGTGAGCGGGATGGTTCTGGAATCCTGTGTGTTGAGGTCGGCGAGCTGCTTGTTCTTTACCTTTGTGGAGTTGGTGGTGTAGCCCGGCTTGGATGCCACAATGGATATCACGCTGCTGCCGAATACGTTGGTTACGGTGAATTCGCCGTTGCTGTTGCTGTATTCGGGATTCTGTCGTTGCTGTCCGTCCACGGTTATCACGTTCTTGACTCCGGGCAGGCGGTTGGCGCCGTCGGTGTTGATGAATGTGATGGTCTGGGCTATTGGCTCCAGATATATTGTACGGCCTTCCTCGTCGAGCTGAGCGAATGCCTCAACTGTGTATTCGTCGATATATCCGTCCTTGTATCCGGCTTTGGATCCTTTCAGCTTGATTCTCCATGTAAGGCGGAGGTTGTCGAACTTGGCGAGTATTACTCCGTTTACATTGGATGTAAGCTCCTGCTGATTCTGCGAGTTTCCGTTCAGGATATCGAGTGTAACTGTGGCGCCCGGTATCGGCTGACGTGTCCGCTTGTCTTTCACGAATACAATGATGGATTCCTTGAGGGGTTTCAGCTCCAGCTCGTCGCCTACTACTGCGGTGATGGCATTGATGGTGTCTTCCCTGTTTTCGTAATATTCCTTGGAGGCCTTCAGGTGGATCTTGTCGCAGACGGCGCAGTGTGGAATCTCTATCTGACCTGCCACGTCGCTTACGAGGCTCATCTGGTTGGAGGTGCCGTTGGTATGTATCAGCTCCACATCTACCTGAGTATCAGGCAGAGGCTCGCGGTTTTCCTGATCCACGATTTTCAGCACCACGTCCTTGTAGAGGGTGCCGAGCTTCAGTACCATCGGCTCGTCTTTTGGGAAGTCGTTGTAGCAGATGGCGGAATCCTGGAGGGCCGCGCATCCGCTGTTGATGGATACGTATACGCTGTCGCCCGATCCGGCAAACAGCCAGTGCCAGAGCGGCTCGTGCACGGTGATGGTATCGGCCATGCCCTGATCGCTGGTGGTGCAGGCTATGGTGGTATCTGTGTGGGAGCCTAATGTGCTGATGTCCTGATATTTCATGGTGGCAGGAGTGAGGGCCACTGGCATATCGCTGTCGCCTTCCACGAATTTCAGCATTAGCTGACGCTCCATCGGCAGGAGCAGCAGGAGCAGCAGAAACAGCAGAATCCACCATGGGAACTGTCGTTTCATCCGGACGGTGAAGCTGTCGTTGTCCGATTTTGTGGTTAAGGTTATCTGTTCTGATTCCATAATTTGTGTTTTTTATTGTGGTTTTCTAATGATTATTCGCAGGTGATCTTGCAGGATCCATTGCTCCATTCCTGCATGTTGGATGTAGACCAGTGGCGGCAGCTTGGCGGGAATGCCTCCTCAAGCTCTGGCGTGAATGTCTTTGACAATGTACTGGAATACCTGTTGTCGTTCTTCCATATTCCGTTGTTGATAAGATATGGTCCGCTAACATCCAACAGTATCTGGCCCTGGAAATTTGGCTTGGAGTATAGTGTGAGGTGTGTGCCCTTGAATACAGCTATTCCATCGAAAGTGGTGGCTACTGCTTTGGGGAAAGCCTTGTGGTTGTCGGGATAATTTCCAGCTGATACGTAATCTGTGTAATTATCCGGCTCGTCTATTTTGCTAACGCCTGGAGGGTTGCCATGGTAATCGGAGAATACCAGTCCTGAAAAATTCACGCAGCATTTCTTGGGAATGGCTGGCTTTTTGAGCGGAATCTGGTCGCCGTCGTTGATGTCGGCGGTCGGGGATTCTATTGAGTTGTCGTAATAGTCGTCGTGCTGGGCGTGAATTTTTGCGTTGCCGCATATAGGCACGTTCTCCATTGTGAAATAGCCGTTGCTGTCGGTGGTGTACTGTCTGGTTTCAGTACGGCCGTATCGGTCTGTTATCGTTACTGTTACGCTGGCGTTGGGTATCGGCTCGCCGCTGTCTTTGTCTACCACCTGCATAGTGATTGTTCTCGTCTTTTCGGCGAGTTTCAGCTGAAGCGGCTCATCTTTTGGGAAATCGTTGTAGCAGATGGTGTCGCGGAGTGCGGCGCATCCGTTGTCGATGGATACGTATACGCTGTCGCCCGATCCGGCAAACAGCCAGTGCCAGAGCGGCTCTGATACTCTTATGGTGTCGGAGAGTCCCTGTTCGGTGGTGGTGCTTACGAATGCCGAATCTACATGGCTGCCGAATGTCTTGATGTTCTGATACTTGATGTTGGCAGGAGTGAGGGCTACCGGTGTGTTGAGGTCGCCTTCCACAAATTTCAGCTGAAACAATCTCTCCATCGGCCAGAGCAGGATGAGTGGCAGCAGAAGAAGCAGCCACCAAGGGAACTGGCGTTTCATCTGGACGGTGAAGCTGTCGCTGCCCGATTGTGTGGTTAAGGTTATTTTTTCTGATTTCATGATTGTGGGTGTGTTTTATATGTTTGCTATTAGCTGCAAATATAATAAAAATAAGTATAAAAAAAACGCAGATGCGCGGTGATTTTTCCGGCATTCTGCGTTTTATCTTGGCGAGCATATCGGTCATGTTGCCGGCCTGAACATTGGCGCAGGCCGAGTGAACGGCGCCGCACTGCTTGTAGTTGGTGTGAAGTTTTTCGCCATTAGCTGATACGGGTCCTAATCTCTCCTTCTTCTGATGAAAAACTGTCTTGTGGCTGCGAAATAGAGGATTACTCCTACGGCATGCACGGCCGCCACGCTCCAGAATGCGGCTGTGTAGCTGAAATGCTCGGCCACCGCTCCGCCCATGACGATGCCTATGCCCGAGCCGAGGTCCCAGGCGGTGAGGATGGTGCTGTTGGCGGTGCCGCGCTCGTTGTGGTCGGCCACGTTGATTATCATGTTCTGGAATGCGGGCCACATGTGTCCGTTGCCCAGGCCGAGGAGGATGGCCGATCCGTAGTAGCCTATCTCGTTGGGGATGGCCACGAATATGGTGTAGCTCACCATGGATATCAGCAGTCCCGACGATGCGTTCCTCACCATCTTGCCCTCCCTGAGCGACTTGGCGCCCTGCAGGCGTGAGAGTATCAGGCCAGCTGATAGCAGGAGGAAATACAGGCCCGTGCCGCCGGTGATGCCGAGTTTTTCCTTGCCGTAGATGGCGAGGTAGTTGGACAGAACGCCGTAGCAGAGTCCGAACATTACCATATTGAGCCCGAGGAGCCAGCCCTTGAAGAGGATGAACCTATCGAGCGAGAGTTTTTTCTTGTTTGGTATGATGTCGCGCTGTGTGAATTTCACCGTGCTGTCTACCCAGAATCCGAGTGCCGATACTATGAGCGCTATCCAGAAGAGTATCTGGAAGTTGTGGGTATGCTCATATACGAATATTCCCACTGTTGGGGCTATTGCGGTGGCTATGTTGTTGCTGATGCCGTAGTATCCCACGGCCTCGTTCCGTCTTGACGGCGCGGTAACGTCGATGGCGGCGGTGGAGTTGGACACGGTAGCCAGTCCGTATGGTCCGCCGTGCAGTGTGCGGAATATGGCGAACACGGCGAGGCTTCCTGCTATAAGGTATCCGCTGAAGAGGATGAAATACAGTCCGAGGCAGAGCACGAGCACCTTCTTCCTGTTGAAACTGTCCACAATGTATCCGCCGAAGGGCCTGACTATCAGCGCCGTGATGGCATATCCCGAGAGCACCATTCCAATAACGTCCTTGGTGGTTCCGAATGTCTCGCTGAGGTATATCGGCAGCAGCGGCGTCATGATGTAGAATGCGAAGGCGATGCTGAAATTGGCAAACATCACCTTCATATAGTTGCTAGTCCAGAGTTTTTCCATGATGAGGCAAAGTTCGTGAATTTTCGGGGGTCAGAATATCTTGTCGGCCCAGAGGTCGCTAAGGAATTCCTTTGCTGGAATAATCTGAATATTGTCGCTGGTGGTGCGGCGCTGCTCGTCGAGCGATACTGCAATAAGTTTGCAGTCAGGATATTCGTCGCGGAAAGTTCTGAGTCCTTTCAGGTGACGTGGCTGAATCTCTGTTGCCGATTTTATCTCTATTGCAACCACTGCGTCGCCGCTGAAAATATCCGTAATCACTATATCGACTTCCACACCGGTGGAAGTACGCCAATATGTAAGCGCGTTGTCTTTCTGATGGTATTCTATCAAAGCCCTTACTTCCTGTATTATAAGGTGTTCGAAAGCGTGTCCAAAGTCAACGCTTCCTGGCTGGAGGTTGTTTTTTCTGGTGAGATAATTCGCGATTCCTATATCAAAGAAGAAGAATCTTGGAGACTGCACCGCCCTTCTTTGGAGAACTTTTGTAAATGCAGGTTGATAGAAACCTATCAGAGTTTCTTCCAAGATTGAGAAATATTCCTTGATGGTAGGCCCGCTTACTCCGCAATCGGTTGCAATGTTTTTGAAATTAAGAATCTCGCCGTCACAAATTGCAGCAATTTCCAGAAACCTTGTGAAAACGCTTATATTCCGTGAGAGTGCTTCCTGTTTGATTTCTTCCTGAAGATAGTCGCCGATATATGACTGAAGTCTTCTTCTTGGATTTTCTGTAAGATAATGGCGTGGCAATGTGCCGTAGTTGGCGGCTTTTATTATGTCAAAATCAGGAATCTCTGCACTTACCAGAGGCAGGAGCTGACTGCGCAATGCCCTGCCACCCAAAAGATTAGCTCCGCATCTTTTGAGCTTTCTTGCGCTCGAACCACTCAAAATAAATCTTAGGTCCTTGTTTGCGATAAGCCAATGCACCTCGTCCAAGAGCTCCGGCAATTTTTGTACCTCGTCGATGATGATGATGCTTCCTTCCGGAAGCGATTGGTATGCTTCTCTCAGCAAAGATGGCTGTCGGCGGTACCTTTCAAACACATCGTTGCGCAGCAAATCTATATAAATTGCATCAGGAAACAAATTTTTCAGCAGAGTACTCTTGCCAGTCTGTCTTGCACCCCACAGGAAAATGCTATCTTCCTTAATATCATCGAGTTTTAGTATTCTTTCAAGCATAAATTTTTATGTAATTATAAAGTTATACTTTAATATTTCATGTAATTGTAAAGTTGTACTTTAATATTTCATGTAATTGTGCAAATATAGATACAATTTTTCAGACTGCAAAAAACATTCGCCACGAAACAGCAAAATTCCGTTTCGTGGCGAAAGAATTATACTTTTGAGGAATTGGGACGGAAACAAAACCAAGTGATGAGTTTGGTTCAAATGGCAGGCGAAAGTGACTTTTATTGATTGTAATACCAGTTGATGAAGTCTGTTAGTATTACTCCATCTTGGTTTTTGTATGTGATCGTGTTTGATTTGATATAGTACTTTATTGTTTTTGAGTTGTTTTTGTTTCTTATTAGATTCAATTGCCTGTCATACAAACGACCACCTATGCATATAGCTCTGAGTGTTGTAAAGGGAAGGCTTATTTTGCCATCAATCTTTTTTGATAATTCAATAGAGCCGTCACTTCTTATTATTGATATAGTACCATTCCTTGATACAACTGCATTTTGTGTTTTGGGAACAAAATACGTTGCATAATCGTAAACGGCTGGAATTACGAATGTTCCTTGTTGGTTGATGTATCCATATTTGCCATTTTTTTTCACAAGTGCCAGGCCATTGTCTCCAAAGTTTGTTGCTACTTCGAATTGTGGTTTTATTACAACTTTGTCGTTGATATCCACATATCCAAATTTGCCTTTTTCGAGATAGGCACACAATCCGTTCTTACTGAATGGTGGAAAGAAAACGAATTGGTCTTCGTAAATGGCACAATCATTTTTGTCTGTAATTGTCATGTATATTTCAAAAGATTTTTTTACAAAAAATCTGGTCATGATACCTTCAAAACGTTTGTCGTTAAACAAGGATCCTTTGCAAGTCCAATGGTATGCTTCTCTTAATCGGGAGGTCTTGTTGATTTTTTTGCATCCTTGGTCTTTCAGAAGCATAATGCATGTGTAATATTGCGCATCATTGTTGTTCAAACGTTCGTAAGCTATTTCTCTGAACAAAGAAAAAGCCTTGTCGTAGTTTTGTTCTACTTTGTAATAGTCTAATGCTTTTTGAAGTTTTGAGCCCTCCTTGTTTACGGCTTGTATTTTATTGTCTTTTACACGGTAATATGCAGAGTAGCGTGTTGGCTGTCCTTCCATTGTAAGGCTGATGTCAGCATGATACCATACTGATGGGTTGGAGTCGTAGAAGTTTGGTTCTTCATATTTTTTTGTTATAAAGTTTATTTTTACGGATACTCCTTTGTCGGAATACATTTTGTCTTCAAAAACAGCATACCATTGCTCAAATTTTGCATCACCATTACAATATTGGTTGGCGATTATATCGTCAAATTCAGTAGACAAAATATCTCCCACATAGTCTTTGGAGTTTTCCAAATAAATATTGTCCCTTTCTTTGCATGCTTTGGCTATAGTATTCCAGAATTTGGTTACTATATCTGTTTGTGCAAACGAAAAGTTAGAAAGCGATAATAAAATGATCGTTATTATCAGCTTACTTTTTTGAATATATCCATTCATAGAAATCTTTTTTTTCATTGTCTGACATTTTGTTGATTTTGTTGATCAGCCATCCTGCATTCATTTTGTTGCGTGTGAATTCACGTATTGAGAATGAGTATCCCGGTATTTGCATGAAAACAAATTCTAATTTTGATACATAATTGATTTTCAGCAAACCCTGGTTGACCAAAGTGAAGAATACGGAAGTTTGATCAATTTTGTAATTTTTGTGTTTGTAGTTTGTTATGTAATCCAAATTCTGGGTAGTAATATCTGACAACATCATGAAATTAATTGTATGGGAATTCGGTGTTATCATTATATTGTCAGCTGTATTTGACGGGGTGAGTTTTAGTATCTCGCCTTCTGCCTGACAAATGACCCATTTGTACATTTTTGCTCTCCTGTTTTGGACAGCTAACCATAGTACTATCGAATCAACTTGGTTCTTGTATGTTACTTTGCATTCAGCTCTTGCAAACCATGTAGTGTCCTCATAGGCAATTTGAGTTGGTTTTTCTTCTTGTTGCAATGCGAAATTTACCGCAAAATCGAAAGTAGAGTCTTTTTGTGTGTCCATTGAAGAAAACATATCTTCGTTGAAAAGCGAAATGATATTGAGCATTTTGTAATGCTCTTCTGAAGTATCAATCTCTCTTTTTATATCTTCGCAATTGAATCTGTGGATAAATTCATCCACCTGTTTTACAGTTGCAAAATATATTCTTTTGTCTTCTTCTGCGTTATCAACCACCAATTGTCCGTATGAATTAATTGCTGATAGTAGTATCACGACAAATGATAGAATTTTTCTCATGTTCTTGTCTGTTATTGATTATGTCTAATTGTTCAATTGTAATGTTTGTACTGCATGTTACAACTATGTCGCCCAAATATGGAACCCAGTCGGATCGCTCCTCTGTGAATCTATTTATGACACAAAGAGAATCTTTCCTTGAAGGATTGTCGTTGTATGACAATTGCCTGAAAGGTATTGGTAAGCTGATAGCAAATATGGTATCCTTGTCGGTAAAAAAGGCATTGTCCGAAATATTAGGTACATATATGCTGTCGATACTTAAAATAGAAATTTCTTTCTCGATTATTTTTTCCAAAAATACTTTTATGGGCAATGCAGTGCGTTGGTTATTGTATTTGCATATTGCCACTGAGTTTGTCGAAAATAATCTTTCTGTTGATTTTGCAATACTTTTTTGGGCACCATTGTCGCATCTGTCACTTCCCAATAGTCTGAGATTGTTGTTTAGTTGTTGCAATCTTTGTTCTAATCTTAGATTGTATAAACTAATCATAGAGTTTTCCTCTCTTGGTATTTGTCCTATGGCAATTGTTGATATCAACAATAATGCCCAAATAAGTATTGTTTTTTTCATTTGGCGTTAGTTTTCTATTTCGGTAGATATTACCTGAGTGTCTCCGAGCAATACAACAAATTCGTATCCTCCCATTTCTGTAGCGATGATTTCTATTATTACCTGAACACGTTTTGTTGTTTTGTCTCCGCAATATACAGGAACACCATCTCTGTAGCCACAGAATGTCTGTACGTAGTAAACTGAACATTCGAATTTATTATCATCTATTTGCCTCAAGTCACTCACAGCCATATCTATGATATCTGTAGTAGTAATTTGGACGTCAGTGTATCTGAGCTCTATAAGCCTCTGGAAGTAATTTGAAATTGACTGTGTCTTTGTTGGTATCCCGTTTATATTGGAAACTTGCATTTTGGCATAAGTTCTAATACCACCAGCTGTATAGTATCCTCCTCTGCCTATAAATAGATTTAAAGCATTTTTTCTAAATGTTACTCTATTATTGTAGGCAATTTTTTTGTCAGCCATTCTAATAACATAGTTATTCATTTGACCAACCTTTTGAGCTGCTCTAAGTTTCAGCTCTGCGTCTGTTTGTGCCATAGATGCTAATGTGCAAAACATTAGCAGCATCATCATAACTATTTTTCTCATAATTGTACTTTTATATTTGTTATAGACCAATATAGTATTCCTTGACTTTCAATTCCGATATTTTTCCATTTTTTATGGAATATGAAATAGGAACTACTTTCAATAATATTGTACTTGTAGATATTCTGCCAAAGAATGAGTCTATAGATTCCCTGTCGATTACGATGTTTCCGTCTTGGCTGATTATTTTCACAATAGCATCGCTGTTGAACATATGATTCAGCAGATTGATAGCTCTGATTCTACTATCGATACTTACAGATCCATTAGTGGCATAATCAAACACTCTTGTAAGAAGCTCTATTGCTCTTTGTGGCTCTTGAGCTATTGAAATGTTGTTGTTTAATGGAGGCGTAATATTGCCACTGTTTCCGACATTTCGAGGGCATGGTGCAACGTTCACTCTTGAAATAGGAACTTGGTGCATGCTGTTGCCTCGGGAGTCGTATGTTCCATTTGTTTCCGTGTCTGTTACTCTGTCTACAGCTTAAGTTCTAATTGAAAGTGCAATTAGTTGATGAAAAAATAATCGAGGCAACATTACTGTCACCTCGATAAAATTAACTAATTTTGCATTGCTATGTACAAACAGTTAACTTCGGAGCAAAGATACACAATTGAAAGATTACTTCAAAATGGTGTACCTCAAAAAAAGATAGCAGAAATTATATCTACCTCACCCTCAACCGTTTGCCATGAGATAAAAAGGAATTCAGGCA
>JAZUEG010000513.1:0-2585 GCA_045640025.1 Bacteroidales bacterium | reverse complement strand
GACATGGCTACGATCCGACTTGGCGTTTTTGTCGCCCTGGCGCATCGTCATGCCGAATATGTCGTCTACCTTGCGGCGGATTACTCCCGATGCGTTTTTCAGCACGTGGGAGAATGCGGTGTTTTCGCCGTGGAGGTCGCTCAGGAAATGCTCGGTGCCTTTGGGGAGGTCGAGAATGGCCTGGAGGTTTATGATCTCGGTGGCCACGCTTGATACGTCTGGAAACTTCTCGGCCAGCAGTTTCAGGTATCGCTCGTCTTTTACGAGCTCTTCTATAGGTGTGTCTTCCATATTGGTTTTCAGGTTTTGTATCTGCAAATATAGCATTATATTTGTTTGGTAGGAATAATTTGCCAGTTTTTTTTCAATTTTTTTTGCAGAATACTTTCATTATCTCGCTCAGCCTTGTGGTGTAGCACGGGCTCAGGTATTCGCGGCGCAGATTCTGCACAAATATGTTTTCGCCTTCGTGTCCCGTTATCTGCGATGCGGTGTATATGGCGTAGTCGCCGTGGCGGAGGTTTATCTCGTCTATCACCTTGCTCAGCGTGTCTTCCTTCAGGCGTGTGTCGTGGTCGTAGTCGAATAGCGACATCTGTCTGGGCATGTTGGGGATTATCTCCAGGAGGTTTACTCCGCAGCGCTTGATGCCGAAGCCTTCCCTATATACTGTATCAGCTGCCCTGACCGCCGCCTTGGATAGCTCGAATGTATCGCAGGCCGGCACAGCTAATGTCACGGCGGCGGCGTTGCTGTACTGCTGGATGCTCTCGTTGAATATGTCTGTGGCGCACCAGAACTGAACCGCCTGTGCGGCGCCGTTCATCCTGCGGAGCCTTGCCGCGCATTTGGCCGCGTATTTGGCAGCGAATGCCGACAGCTCGCTCTTGCCGCGCACTGGCTTGTTGAATGTGCGCGAGGTGGTTATCACTTTCTTGAGTGAGTTTTCGGATATGTCGACGCTGTCGGTTCCGTTCAGCTCTTTCAGGGTTTCTACTCCGGGCTTGTGCATCATCTTGCGCACTATTCCTTCCTGCATGGCCGAGAATTGCAGAGCCGTGTTTATGCCCATCGATTTTAGTTTTGCAGCTGATGCCCTGCCAATTCCCCAGACGTCCTCTATCGGGAACAGCGACAGCGCCTTCACCCGTTTCTCCTCGTTGTCGATGGCGGCCGCGCCCCTGTATCCGGCAAACTGCTTGGCAAATTTGCTGGCGCACTTGGCGAGTGTTCTCGTGGGCGCTATGCCTATGCTTACCGGGATTCCCGTGTTGCGGAGGATTTTTTTCCTGAGTCTGCGGCAAAACTCCTCATAGTCAGGTATTCCGCTTACATCAAAGAAACATTCGTCGATGCTGTAGATATCTATTTCGCCCGTCTCCTCGCGGATGGTGTTCATCACGCGTCCGCTCATGTCGGCGTATAGCGTGTAATTGCTGGAAAATACTGCAACATTCTCCCTGTCAATGATATCGCGCACCTTGTGGAATGGGTCGCCGCGCTGTAGTCCCACAGCCTTGGCCTCGGCGCTCTGCGCTATTATGCAGCCGTCGTTGTTGGATAATACCACGACCGGCCGGTCCCGCAGGTCGGGCCTGAAAACCCTCTCGCAGGATACGTAGAATGTGTTGCAGTCGGCTATGGCGTACATTTTCAAGTGATTGAAGTGATTGAAGTGATTGAAGTGATTGAAGTGATTGAAGTGGTTGAAGTGGTTGAAGTGCTATCTCCGTTTCTTGATTGTATAGGTTACTATGCCCCACACCACGAAATCGTTATCCTCCGATACGTGGATGGGCGGGAAGTCGGGATTGGCGGGCCTCAGCCACATCTCGCCGCCATGAAGGTCTATGTATTTCAGCGTGAATTCGCCGTCTATGAAACATACGGCCATGTCGCCGTTCTGTGGCTCCAGCGACTTGTCTATTACTATTATGTCGCCTTCCTCCACTCCGGCGTCTATCATCGAGCATCCCACCACCCGTCCGTAAAACGTGGACGATGGATGGTTTATCAGCTCGGTGTTCAGGTCGATGGCTGTCTCTATGTAGTCCTGGGCAGGGGAGGGGAATCCAGCCCTTATTCCCTGGTCGGCAAACGGCAGCATCATTGGCTTGCCTATTTCCGGTTTTATGATTTCTATTGGCATTTTTTTATTCCGTTATCGGCAGGAATGTGTATTGGTAATTGGTCTTGTATCTGCGGTTGCAGTCCTGCATTTCGCGCTTGTATTGGTCCACGTATTCGGGCTGCACGTAGATTGTGCTCTTGGGGTTAAGCCGGGTCTTGAACTGTACGTCCTCGTCCTTGATGCTGAAAATTCCGTAATATGCTCCCAGATACTTGTTTTGCCTGAGTATCAGCTCGGTATCTCCGTTTACGCAGTCCAATACGTGGTTGTCTATTATTGTATTGGCCGGCATGTCTATTTTTTTCAGCTGATGGCAATATGAGAATGGCGACTCGCGGTGGCTCTTGTTGTCGTCTATCTTGCTGTTTATGTACATATTGTCTATCAGCGTTATGGATTGGAGCGAGGTGCATCCCGTGAATGCGCCTCCGCATATTGTGTTTACCTTTTTCTT
>JAZUEG010000512.1:0-3489 GCA_045640025.1 Bacteroidales bacterium | reverse complement strand
CCAACAAGAAAAAGGCACCCAGATCGCTGGAGGCCATAGCTGATGGCGCAATACTTAGCGACCCCACACTCAGGGCCATGGAGAAAGGAACGTATCAGCTGGGCCAAAACCCCACCGCCGACAGGATAATCTCGGGATACGAGACCGGCCAGTACAGCGACAGCGACCGCATAATCTACCTCGACGACATAAACACAGCCGCCATAGTATCGGTGGCACACAAACCCGAGGAGCTGCCGCAGAGCGAGATATTCGCCCTGGCATGGCCACAGTACCACAGGCACTGCCACAGCAAATACATATCGCGCCTAAGGAGCAAACACACGCTCCAGATACTGCCCGGGGCATACGAGACCCTGGCCAAGAGCATCACCTACTAACCAACATAAAAAAAGAAAACCATGAAAATACAATCAGCCATAATCCCGATGATAATGGCAGTGGCCATGGCCGTGAGCGCATGCCACAGCACCGACGAGCACAACGGCAAGACCCCCATAGCCAAGGTATACGACACATACCTCTATTACGAGGACCTCGGCGAGCTGGTGCCCAAGGGCAGCGACCCCGTAGACAGCACCATGAAGGTAAAACAATACGTACACGTATGGGCCAAGCAGAGGCTAATGATAAAAATGGCCGAGATATACCTGAAAGACCAGGAGAAAGACGTGGAGCGCCAGCTGGAGGAATACCGCAACAACCTGCTGATATACAGATACGAAGACCGCTACATAAGCGAGAACCTCGATACAGTGGTAACACTGCAGCAGAGCACCGACTATTACCAGAAACATCCCGACGACTTTGTGCTGAACTATCCGGCCATCAAGCCGATATTCGTGCTGGTGCCGGCCATGAGCGACGAGCTGCAGCAGATACGCAAGCTGCTCGACTTCCACTCCGAGAAAGACTCGCTCCTGCTCATTGACCTCTGCAAGCAGCACGCATCCAAGTTCGACAACTTCGACAACAGATGGGTATCGCTGCAGGACGCCGCACGGCAGATGCCCGACATAATATCGGAGAAAAACGACGCCCTAAAGACCAACGGAACCATAATAATAAACGACGGCGAATACGCCTACATGCTCAAGATAAGGGACCACATAGCCACCGGCGGCCCCATGCCGTTTGATATGGCAGAGCAGCTGATACAGCGGATACTGATAAACAAGCGCAAGACCACAATAGTAAACGGACTGGAGCAGTCGCTGCTGGACGACGCCATCAAGAACAAGCACCTTGAGTATTTTTCAGCTGAATAACAATAAATACAGAAACCAACACAAAAACATAAAATGACAAAATTGAAAGCCATAATCGCCGCATCCATCACCGCACTCTGCCTGCAGTCGCAGGCAATGGCGCAGCAGAGCGGCGACACAATAATAGTGGACAGAGTAGTAGCCGTGGTGGGCAACAAGCCTATACTGGAATCATCGATAGAATCGCAGTACCTGCAGGCCAAGGCCCGCAACCTGAATACCACCAAGTGCAACATATACGAGGAAATGCTATACCAGAAACTGCTGGTGGCACAGGCCGACATCGACTCGATAACCGTAAGCGACAAGGAAGTGGAGGAAGAGATACAGGACCGCCTGGAGCAGTTCATCAACCAGATGGGCGGCATCGACAAGATGGAGGAAAACTTCAACAAGCCAATAGGCGAGATAAAATCCGACCTCCGCGACGTAACCGAAGACCAGCTGCTGGCCGCCCGCGAGCGCAGCGAGATCGTGAAAGACGTAAAAGTATCCCCATCGGAGGTGCAGAACTTCTACAAGAAGCTCAACAAAGACTCCCTGCCACTCATCGACCTCCAGATAGAGATGTGCCAGATAGCCATATATCCCGAAATATCGCAGAAAGACATCGACGACGTGCAGAAACGCCTGCTCTCATTCCGCGACGACGTGCTGAACAACGGCGCCCTCTTCGAGACCAAGGCCATACTCTACAGCGAGGACCCCGGATCGGCCACATCGGGCGGCGAGCTCGGATTCATGTCGAGAAAGGAGCTGATGCCGGAATTCTCAGCAGCCGCATTCCAGCTCAAGAAAGACTCGATATCCGACATCGTAAAAACCGACTACGGATACCACATCATACAGATGATAGACCGCAAGGGCGAGCGCATCAACGTGCGCCACATCCTCATGAAACCCAAATTCACCCCCGAGGCCAAGCAGAAAGCCCGTCAGAAGGCCGACAGCATATACAAGATACTCCAGGATGGCAAGCTGACATTCGAGGACGCGGCGCGCCTCTACTCGCAGGACGACAAGACCAACAAGAACGGCGGAATCATGATCAACAGGTATACAGCTGATACCAAATTCATGGTGGAGCACATCTACCCCACCAACTACTACAACATCAAGAACCTGAAAGCCGGAGAATACTCCCGCCCATTCGAGACATTCGACGACCTGGGCGCACAGGTATACAAGATAATACTCGTAAAAACCAAGGAAGCACCGCATGTGGCATCCATCGAGACCGACTACCAGACCATTCAGAACATGGCGCTCAACCAGAAACAGGAAGAAGCCATCAGCAAGTGGAAAGGCGAGAAAGCCCAGAGCACATACATAAAAATAGTAAAAGACTACAGGAAATGCCCATTCGAATACGATGGATGGCTGCACAAGGACATTAAAAGATAGCACAAGCATGGTACAATTCAAAAACGACGTAGAGGCAGCCGACTGCCTGAAAACCCGCCACGACCAGCTGATCGAGGAGATAGGCAAGGTAGTGTTTGGACAGAGAGAAATCATAGAGCAGGTACTCACAGTAATGTTTGCCGGCGGACACTGTCTGCTGGTGGGTGTGCCGGGCCTTGCCAAGACTCTGCTCGTAAACACCATAGCCAAGGTGATGGACCTGGGATACAAGCGAATACAGTTTACCCCCGACCTGATGCCGAGCGACATCACCGGATCGGAGATTCTGGACGACGACAAGAAATTCAAATTCCTGCGCGGACCCGTATTCAGCAACATCATCCTGGCCGACGAGATCAACCGCACACCGCCCAAGACACAGTCGGCACTTCTGGAGGTTATGGAGGAGCGTAAGGTGACGGTGGACGGCACCACCAGATCTGTTCCCGAGCCTTTTGTAGTCATTGCGACGCAGAATCCCAAGGGCAGCGCGGGAACACAGCTGCTGCCGGAGTCACAGCTGGATCGTTTCATGATCTGCATGCAGATGGGATATCCCGACCTTCGAAGTGAGGTGGCCATTGCAAGAGGTGTGACCGGCGGTAAGACAGTAGATGAAATCGAACGAATTATGACAGGTGAAGAGCTGGTTGCTGTTCGCAAAGAAGTGGCGGATTTGTTCGTGCATAACAATATTTACACATATATCGTAAAACTGATGGAGGCCACCAGAGAGAATCCCTTCATCGAATTGGGGATCAGGCCCAGAGGAACCATTGCCTGCACCAGAATGGCAAAAGCCTGGGCTTTCTTGCAG
>JAZUEG010000511.1:0-7579 GCA_045640025.1 Bacteroidales bacterium | reverse complement strand
ATGTTGCAGTAGTAACATACGATACTAAGAGTGAAGATAAGTTATCTAACGTTGAGGTACAGTTTACTTATGTAGATTATGCTTTGATAAAAACAAATCCTCTTAGATTTTTTGCTTCTGATACCGTAAATTTATCTGCTACAACCGACAATGAAGGTCAAGCAATGTTTACGGATGTCACTTATACATTATATTCGCTGATTTTTCATCCGGGTCATGAGGCCGAGATTACAGCTAATACAGGCTGTCTGTGTTCCGATACCTTGACACCAGTTTTCAGGAAGCTGAGAGCGCCGGTAGCTTACGATATTCCGCTCTACAAGGGTAGGAGAGACGTTGTTTTCAAGGTTTTGGATAATGATGACAATCAACCACTTGCAGGGTCGGCAGTTCAAGTGATTGTTGATGGAAATGTTAAGGAATTGTTAACTGATTCTGACGGCTATGTAATGGTTAATGGACTTGATGTCTGCGGAAATGTAAATCTAAACGCGCAGATGGAGGGTTACGCCGGCGATACCATCATCAGCGACATGGAGACTGTGCTCCGCAACGAGGACAATCGTACTTTACGTCTTGTTCCCGGTTACGGCGTGATATCTTTTACTGTGAAAAACCTTGAAAATCAGCAACCTATAGCAGATGTGCTGGCAAGTTTGATTATCAACGGTGATACTGTACTTGCCACCACAAATACAAGCGGAGTAGGCAAGGGCTGTTTCGAAAACGTGAACAAGAAACATCATTTCGAAATCGGCCTCAGAAAACTATGCTATTACGATACTTTAACCAGAACGTTCAAAATGTCTGAGTTTGAACAACTTTCGGACTCCGAGAGAACATTCTATATGCGTCCTCAGAAAAACAGTCTCAACTTCCGAAATCTCGATTCCCTAACCAACAAGCCTATTCCGGGCGTCAAAAACCACATTTTCATCAATGGTGAAGACATGGGAACATTGGTTTCCAACAGTTTGGGCTGTTTTACAATTGGCAATTTGGCCGATGGCGATGTGTTGGAGATAGAATCATCGCACGTTAGCTATAAATTGAAAGTTGTAAACCGAAAAGGAAAAGATGTTACGGGAAATAATCAGCACAAGCGCGATATTCTGATGCGGAAAAAAGCTTTTGTGGCCGGCAAGCCCAATCCCGCGCGTCATTGCGGCGTGCATTTCTCGGGAACTCTCCTTGGCGACGAGAAGGTGGGAACCCACATATCGAAGATTTACGTTCCCGATGAGTTTGGCGAGTATGTAGGCGACGGCCGCTATCCGAGCAATCAGGAGGCTTTCCCGAATGCAGTGCAATATACATTCGATGCGATAGCTGTCGACAATGGCACTCACCTTATTATCTATGAGAAACCGAACTTCCAGGGCAAGATTCTGCTCGATGTTCATGGTCCTTGCCTTATCAACAATGTCAAGTTCAAAAACGAGAGCCGCATCAAGGATTTCATCACCAAGAAATTCAGCCCCGAGCTCGAGGCCAATTATCCGCCATCATGCCGTCGCTGGAGCGATAGCGACATGAACGCCTGGGATTTCGGCTCTTCCGTCATCACCTGCGACTAAAAAATCTTTCTTCATGAGATTTGCATAAAAACACCAATAATACCTCCTCCGGAATAACGAATTCTGATGGAGATATTGGGATTGGTGGATTTTTTGGGGGATTAGAGGCCGATGTAATTCACAAACTCGCCTATATTCATAATCTTGGCGGTGAAAGTATTCTTGCCTTGATTAAGGTGTTCTTTGTTGTCAATTGAAAATTCCTTGCTGTTGTCAAAATTCAAAACGGCGTAATATGGCGCATGTTGAGCGTCAAATCCTTTTGAATTTAATTCGTCGGCTGTCCAAATCTGAAATGTTGTTTTAGTGAGTTTGTACAAATGGCATTCGTTGCTGTTATGGAGCAAAACGTATTTCAATCTGTCGAAACCAGGCTTCACCAACAGCGAGCCTTGGGAATCTCCTGCCCTCAAATAGCAAATGCCTTTTTCTATCATCAACTTCATCGTTTCGGGACGGGCGTAGTTGACCATTACAGTACTTTCCGTATTGTTGTCCTTAATGCGTCGTAACATTTCTGTTTTGCGTGTTTCGTCCTCGATATCCTCTCTGCGGCGGATGCTAAGGTCATAGAATTCCTGTTCTCGCTCAATTCCAACGAAATTTCTGCCCAACAAATTGGCTGCGATTCCAGTTGTGCTGCTGCCAGCGAATGGGTCCAAAATCAAATCTCCTGCGTCAGTAGAGGCAAGAATTATCCTATACAGCAACCTCAAAGGCTTTTGTGTTGGGTGTTTTCCGCAAGTTTTTTCCCATTGACCAACCGCAGGAAGTTTCCAAACATCAGTCATCTGCTTGTCGCCGTTCAAGAATCTCATTGTCTCATAATTGAATTTATGAGTTTTCTTTTCTGACTTTCTCGCCCAAATGATAAACTCAGTTGAGAAGTTGAAATATTTGCATGACAAGTTTGGCGGAGGGTCTGATTTCTGCCAAGTGATTACATTCAATATCTTGTAGCCTAACTCAGTCAAGCAATTTGCCACGGCAAATATATTGTGATAAGTTCCGCTAATCCAAATAGTTCCGTTTTCTTTCAATTTGCTACGGCAAAGCGAAAGCCATTTCATATTGAACTCATGGATATATTCAGGCGTTCCGCCTTTGTCCCAGTCGCCCTTGTCAACGCAAACCTGTTTACCACTTTGCACACTGATACCACCGTTACTCAAAAAGTACGGCGGATCGGCGAAGATAGTCTGGAAACTATTGTCAGGCAAGCTGGCAATAATTTCCATGCTATCACCGAGGTGAAGGGTGAAGTTGGGGAAGGAAATGGGCATGCTACTTTATCTCGTTAATAAATTCTTTTACGTTAGTCAAATTATACACTCGTGGTATAATGTTGTACGCTTCTTGAAGTTTGTTCTTTGCAGAGCGCCAGCCTATGCCGTCGGTAATCCATACAAATTCAAAACCTTCTACGCTGTTTATCTTTGGACTAAGTTCTGAGTATGAGCGTGCAACTTCGTTGAGTTTGCTTCCGCCTGCGGTGTAGAAATTTACTTCAATGAGGTAAACTTTTTTGGAAGTTTCGATTACAAAATCGAATCGTTTTTCATCCTCACCTAAAACAGCATTTAGGGTTGGCCATTCTCTTGAATAAACTTCTTGACGGAATTTAATGCCGTTTTCAATAAGCAGCTTTGCAACTGAACTTTCCATCATATGTCCACCTCTGTTTTTGCGGGCATTGGAATCAAGGCCTGTTTCTATGCCGAAAACATAATCAACCAAATCCTTGATCTTTCGGTTGCGGAAAAGGTTTCCTAGTCCAGTGTCCTCGATGAATTCCATTACTCCATCAATGCTACTGAATAATGATTTCAACTCGATGCACTGATTCAATGAATTGAGAACCATTTTTCGGCCTTCGTCTCTAACAGCAATTAGAATCGGCATTACACAGAAAGCCGACTTGTCTCTGCTCCAAATCGTTTCAACTGATTTCCTTAAATCAGTTGTTCCAATCAGGCTATTCAAGATGCAAAGACTGAGTTTTATGTCGTCAACATTATTGCTTATCTTCCCAAAATCGCAGAAGAAATCAAGAGTCTGATTCGTTTCCTGCAATTGAGAAATAAACTCGTTGAATTGTTCTGTTGTGTGTGCTGGCATAGCTTATTGTGTTTTTAGATTCTTCACTTCGTTCAGAATGACGTAGCGAATTGTGTGTTAGGGGAGGTGGAGAGGAGGAAGGAAACGGCGGAGCCGTTTCCTTCCTCCTCTCCACCTCTACATCACTTAGACTAACCGTCATTCTGAGCGAAGCGAAGAATCTATAATGTATTTGAAACCATTATTTCCGTTAATTTTCCACGTTTGCTGGCATTTGCGTTCACCATTCTTGTGGCTGTCACTCTGTCAATCTTGAAATCAGAATACAAATCATCGAAGAAATTGTCGTCTGGATTCTTGCCTTTCAAATCTGAATTTGAGAGAATGAATTTTGTGTTCGTTGCGTCCAATTTTTTGCAGAATTCCGACAAGCGGATTTGCTCGTTGTCGTTGAACGCCTCTTTCGCATACGAATTGAAACTTGAAGTTTCGCTTAGTGGTTTGTAAGGCGGATCAATGTAAAACACCGAATTCTCACCAGCGTATTTGAAGGTCTCGGCAAAATCACCATTGAGAATATCCACTTTCTGCAACAACTCACTATCAGCTAGAATCGTTTCAGGGTCGCAGATTTTGGGATTTGAATATCTTCCAAACGGAACATTGTACAATCCCTTGCTGTTTACTCGATACAGGCCATTGAAACAAGTCCTGTTTATGAAGATGAACAAAGCCGAGTTTTCGATATTATCCAATGCTTTCGTATTGAATCTATCGCGCTTTTTTAAATAATAATCCTTGCGTTTGTCGTCATCGAGAGGAATATATTCATCTTGAATATTTTGCAGACAATCAATCAGTTCTGAAGGATTGTGCTTTATTGTCTCATATACTTTGGTCAGGTCTGAATTAATATCGTTGATAACAGCCTTTTCAATATTGTCGTATTTGTTCAGAATATGCCAAAGCACAGCACCTCCGCCCACGAAAGGTTCAACGTAGGTAATACTTTTTGTGGAAAAGTCTTTGGGTAAATGAGCCTCAACTTCCTCTATAAGTTGAGTTTTGCCTCCCACCCATTTCACGAAAGGTTTTGCTTGATGATTCAATTTTGCCATTTCTTTAAAATGGCATAGGGCGGGGCTTAATGTTTAGAAGGGTTCGGCAAAACCGCGACGGCAATAAGCACCCAACTCTACACCTTATTTTTTTTATAATGTGTAGAATTTCAGTTGCTTATCATCCCGTCTAATTAAATTTTGCCGATTTATCTAAAGAGGATAATAACCTTAATTCTTGATTATTATTTACTGTGATGACATAAAAAAAGCGCAAGCATCTGCTAGAATGTTCACGCTGACTTGCGGTCCACCACGACCTTATCCCCAACAGAACAACAGATACTCACGCGATATTGAAATACACATCCAAAGATATGCAAGAGGACACAAGCCTCCCGCATACCAAGGATGTTGGTATATCATACTCGTAAGCACCATGTTTGCTTGTTTGTTTAGGGATATTGAAAATGAAAAGTGGTGGTTTCAAGTCAACATAAACAAAGCATTAATGACGCTTTTAAATATGTGTTTGTTTTTGCTATTCGCATCAACATTGCAAAGATATGAAAAGGAAAAAGAAGATCAAAAAAAAATTAAATCAAATTACATCGGGATGGTTGCAAACCTCAATCCCATCCTCCGAAACCATATAATAAACATCTGATTGTCTGTAATCTAATACCTCATGAACAAGCACGTCAAAGTTATCGGAATACTTCTGGAAAGTTTCCGTTGATAGGTTTAGGATTTCGATTTTGCCTGAGGTGTAGTCTATGATTGCGAGTTGTGGCATGGGGAACGATTTTTAAAGACTGCAATAATATAGAAATATTGCAGTCCATATTTTGTGAATTACAAGAATTGTGTCCAAAAGACTGGAATGAGAGATACGTCTTCTTCTTTCTTGAAATCCTTAGTATAAATAATGTATTTATCTTGTATTCTGTTAGAGAATTTTTTCGAAAACTCATCTATGGAGATATGACTGCGATAATTCGCCGACTTGACTTCTATCGGACATATTTTATTCTTTTTCGATAGCAGGAAGTCTATCTCATAGTTATGGTTTGACGTTTGTGACGCAAATGTATAATAAAAAAGCTCATGTCCATTTGCTTTTAAGGTTTGCGCTACAATATTCTCATATATGTACCCAAGATTTGTGTCAAGTTTGTCACTGAGGAGTTTTTCGTATATCACATTTTCTGTAGCGTTCTTATCCTTGAATATCATAGTTACGAACAAACCAGTATCGTTTAAATAAATCTTGAATTTCTCAAGGTTTTTAGTCAACGACATTCCTATGTTTGGGTCATCACAATGGTTGGCTACATTTATTATCATCGAGGCTTTCATATCTTCAACAATAGGCAACAGGTCGTCCGCACGTTGGTTTTCTATAACCGACGAGACTTTGTAACGGCTTCCTCCATGACTCAGCTGTGCGGGTATGTTGCTAAACAACAACGAAGCCCGCCCTGTGCTGTCTATTTTGCGAAGATCGTTTTCATAAAGCGAAATTATTGAGCGCTTGATGTTGTCAACCTTCAAAAAATTGTTGGTTTCTATGTACTCGTTTACCGCTTGAGGCATACCTCCGATTAACATATACAACCGGAAATCCCTTATTACCTGGCGGAATGCAACATCACCAATTTTATTTTTTGCCTCAAATTGTTTTTTATTGAACTGACAAGAGAACGTGTCACCAAGCGCCCAACGAAACTCTTCGTAGTCCATAGGATACATATTTACCTGAGTTTCCTCGCTTGGTATCAATATTTTATCAGAATATTTCCTTATCCCTATAAGAGAGCCAGTCTCAATATAATCATACCTGCCATCAGCTACAAGATATTTTATTGCCTGACGTGCCCTGGGCTCTAACTGAACTTCATCAAATACAATAGCGGATTTTCGCTCAATCAATTCCACCTTAGAAACCAATTGAAGTTGTGAGAACAGAAAATCCAAGTCAGATAAATCATCAAAGAGATCCTTTATCTTTGATGGGGCAGAACCAAAATCTATTATGACAGATGTTTGGTATTCATTTTTAACAAATTCTTTTACAATTGTTGATTTGCCAATACGCCTTGCCCCCCTTATCATGAGAGCTGTTTTGCCGTTGGAATTTTGCTTCCAATCCAGCATTTGGCTATATATTTTTCGCTTAAATGTTTTCATATTTTTGGACCAATAATAAAGTTTGTGCAAAAATATAACATTTTCAACAATTTACAAAATATTTTCCTCAAAATCCCCGTAAGTAAACTTTACATTTTCTGCAAAATCCCCGTAAGCAAACTTTACATTTTCTGCAAAATCCCCGTTCGTTGGGAATTTAATGACTCTTCCTTGCCACGTCTCGAATCTATCTGCCCCGTTCGTGTGACAAAATCTCCAATCAAACCGCCCCAATAAAATAATCAAGCGGCATCCACAGCCAGCCTCTTGCCAGCCATAGATGTCGCTTGAATTATCCATTGTCCATTGTCCATTGTCCATTGTCCATTGGCGCCTGCGGCGCCTTATATCTTCAGCACAGCCAGGAATGCCTTCTGTGGAACCTCCACATCGCCTACCTGTTTCATGCGTTTCTTTCCCTTCTTCTGCTTGTCGAGCAGCTTGCGCTTGCGGGAGATGTCGCCGCCGTAACACTTGGCGGTTACATCCTTGCGGAATGCCTTGATGGTGCTGCGCGAAATAATCTTGGTTCCGATGGCCGCCTGGATGGCGATGTCGAACTGATGACGCGGTATCAGCTCCTTGAGCTTCTCGCAGATTCCCTTTCCGAAATCGTATGCGTTGCTCTCGTGGATCAGTGAGCTCATGGCGTCCACAGGCTCGCCGTTCAGCAGGATGTCGAGCTTGATGAGTCGG
>JAZUEG010000510.1:0-2990 GCA_045640025.1 Bacteroidales bacterium | reverse complement strand
CAAGGGACAAATGGAACTGTATCTCCGTTGGCTTGAGTTAAACGAAATGGAGCCCGACGAGCAACCTCCTTTGGGTCTTCTGCTCTGCACCGAGGGCGGAGACGAACAGATAGAACTCCTGCAACTCGACAAGGCTGGAATACGTGTGGCTCAGTATCTTACAGAACTTCCATCAAAAGAAATACTGCAAAGACAACTTCAGAAATCTCTCGCCGAGGCCAAGGCAAAGATCGAGAATTTCCCTCCGGAAGAGGGATAATCAATCCAGCATCACAAACCCAGCCCAATAATACGCCTCTGGATACCGTGACCTCACTGCCTCCTTGGCTCTTACGAAGGCGGTATGCCTGTCGCCGGAGGCGAGAAGCCCCTTGTAAAATTCCGTCATCAAGAGCGAAGTCGCGTTGTCAGAAACCTTCCAAAGCGACATCACAATAGTCTGGACGCCAGCACTTTTGAAGGCTCGTTGAAGACCGAACACTCCGTCGGTATTGATATCGCCAAGGCCGGTCTCGCAGGCGGAGAGCACCACCATCTGAGTTCTTGACAAATCCAAGTCCTTGATTTCCTGAGCGGTGAGGATTCCGTCGTCAACGCCGTTGGGAATGCGCTCGCCGTTCCACGCACGGTTGGCGCCCGCAAGCGCAAGTCCCGAGCGGAGAAGGGGGTTCTCCAACACAAACTTACTATGGATTCCAAGAATAAAATCATTTTTGGAGGCCTTGTCCCAATCCAGGAAAAATCCGTGAGTGGCAAAATGAATCACATCAAAACCATCACCACCCTTCAATTTGAACTCTTTCTCGGAGGCATTCTTGTTAGTCAATTTTGCAACACCTAAATTATGCCCTCCAAGGATTTCTCCAATATTATCAATTTCTTGTCCGGTTCCTGACAATGGCCTGAAATTGGAACGCGTGCTGTCATCTTCCATTGCCCAATCGGCTTTTTCATAATCAATATCACCTAATAGCAAAAATTTGCCATATTTTGTATTTACACTACGCTCCATAATATTTTTGGTTGACGACACACGTTGTAAATCATAACTTGAACACAACGGTGAGTAATCATCCGACAAGAGATTCTCAACTGGAAGCGTGTGTATAATACCAGACGGCGAAAAATAGATTCTGTCACCTGGGGTGGCATATTTAATGATAGGATCCCAAATGTATTTACGTAACTTCGCACTGTTTTCATCTGAGTACAAACGCAAAGACTTCTTGTGAAGCGCATTGTTTAGAATTGTATCATTAAACAAATCCACAAACAACGGCTGTTCCCAATCTTTACGAATCAGCAACGCCACGTACGAATCAAATGGCAAGTAACGGAGGTTTGTATCCAGTTTGGTATATTGACAAAACTCAACCGCCATCTCGTTGTCTTTCAAAGCATTCCTCACATCAATCCAAGTAGGTTGTTTCAAATAATTGCCACTTTTAGAAAGCATCATTCTCACAAAAACATTTTGGTCTGATTCCAAAACATAATCAACGGAATCCGCTTTGGAATCAGAATCTATCTGATACTTAGTACGCAATACCTTATTTTCCTGAATTTTAGAATACAATTGCTTCAGTTCAGCATCACCAGTTTTTTCAACCAAATCAGCCACAACTCTCATAGACCTAAGAGAAGCCCCCTTGGTGGCGAGGCAATGATTATAGAGCAAGTCATTATTGGAGGAAGGATCCGATCTATGAAGGGAATATATTGTATTGGCCTGATGATAATTTACCGAAACACCCAAATACTTGGAGTCGTCATCAAGTTGCAGAAGTTTGTTGTTGTAATCACCTAACTCCAATCTATACAAATACTTCACCAAGAAATCATCGTTCTCAGCATCAGGGTATTTCAAAGCAACCTTTGACAACGAAAGAAGATAAAAATTAACAACAGTAGTATAAATATTATATTCCTCACCACTATACTTAGACAAAACGTTGCCAAAGTTTACAAACTCATCATAATCATCCACAGAACCACATAAAGCCTTATAATACAAATACAAAATTTGGGAATGGAGATAATTGGTATTATCCAATGGATATATCTTGTCAAAACACTTAAACTGTTTCTCTGCGTATGTCAAAGCAGTTGCGTAATCATATTTCTGCTCGTAAATCATAGCCAAATTCTGATAGCAATCGGCTTTCTGATTGACAAACATATCCGCCTGGTCGGCATATTGCAAAGCATTTGTATAGTTTTCAATTGCCAAATCGAAATTATTTGAGTAAAAGTAATCAAGACCAAAATTACAATACAACTCAAAATAGTACTTTCTATTACTGATATTTTTGAATTTCAGAAAATCTTTCAGTTCAAACAAACAATCATTGGCTTTCTCGTATTGATTAATCTCCTGAAAATACCAACAACCTTTCAGTAAAGCATCAATAAATTTTCCATAACAGGAAGTGTCTGACTTGCACTTAGCCTTGTAATATCCATACAAAATATCAATACCATCCTTGGCCTCTGCAAAATTCTGACGTTCCAAATCCATTTGAACAAACTGCTCAAGAAACGCTATAGGATAAGATCCCGTAAGTTCTGTACATCGGTTGCTAAACTGAACAAGTACATCGTAGCACTCATTTATGGGTCGCTTAGCCAAACGGTAATAACTAGCCAATGTTAAACAATAATCATAATAACCTTTCTTGTCAAATGGTTCTGACATCTCCATTTGGTTAAGAAACCAATGGCCAAAGAAGATCGCCTTATCATAATCCCCTAAGGTAAATGCACAACCTTGCGCATTAGACAAATTATGAAGAAAAGGCTCATTGTCCTTAATGGGAATAGGATAATCTATGTATGATAACAATCTTGCCTCCAAATCCAATGACAAACTATCCCCATAGAGATTCCTAACATCCAATGCCATTGACAAACCCACTTTCCAAAATCTATAAGAATAGAATTCCTCTTTTGCAATTACTAGTGATGCGATAATTTTAAACTAACATTATCTA
>JAZUEG010000509.1:0-6567 GCA_045640025.1 Bacteroidales bacterium | reverse complement strand
GATTCTTTATTATTGAATCCTTGTCTGGCCTCCAAGGAGTTGTTGTTGGATAATATGAAAATCGAGTTCAGGAGTTTGGTGGTACAAAAACTAAGTAAGGTTATTTATTATTTCGACGAGACTACATTATATATTGTCAATGTTTGGGATACAAGGCGAAATCCATTGATTATGGAAGAGGAGGTTTTGTCTTCGTTATAATCTTTTTCCTTAACTCAAAAATACCATTCCCTTAACATTCAAGTCGTTTATTATGCTTATCTTTGTAAACTCAAATATTCTGTGAATACAAGTCCCCGTGTCGGATAATTTGTTTTGGGTTTAATGGTCGGGGGTTCGTATTTTGTGGACATTAATCATTAAAATCATTACAAATGAATTTCGTAGAAATCGGCTTGAAACAGCCTATCGTAGATGCCGTTACCGAGATGGGTTTCGAGCAGCTGACCCCCATTCAGGAAAAGACCATTCCTTTCATCACCAGCAACCAGGGCGACCTTATAGCCTTGGCCCAGACAGGCACAGGCAAGACCGCGGCTTTCGGTCTTCCAGTTCTCAATCAGTTGGATATTGATAATCCTGACACTCAGGTACTTGTACTCTGCCCCACAAGAGAGCTCTGCCTTCAGATTACAGGCGACCTCAAGAACTTTAGCAAGTATATGAAGGGCCTCGAGGTGGTTCCAGTTTATGGCGGAAGCAGCATCGAGACTCAGATTAAGCAGCTGAGAAAGCGCTGTCAGATTGTGGTTGCAACCCCAGGCCGCGCCATCGACCTTATGGAGCGCAACGCTCTGAAAATCGACACTATACAGTGGCTCGTTCTCGACGAGGCCGATGAGATGCTCTCGATGGGTTTCAAGGAAGACCTCGACACTCTCCTGGCCGAGACTCCAGAGGAGAAGACCGTTCTCCTGTTCTCAGCTACAATGCCTCAGGACATTGAGCGTATGGCCCACTCGTATATGAAGAATCCTCAGGAAATTGCCGTGGCCGCCAAGAACGTGGCCGCCGAGAATGTGGAGCACCACTATTTTATGGTGAAGGCAAAGGACCGCTACGAGGCTCTGAAGCGCGTGGCCGACGTTAATCCAAATATCTACGCCATTGTATTCTGCCGCACACGTATGGAGTGCAAGGAGGTGGCCGACAAGCTGATGGCTGATGGCTACAATGCCGACGCCCTTCACGGTGACCTCTCTCAGGCTCAGCGCGACAATGTGATGCAGCGTTTCCGCAGCCGTCATCTCCAGATTCTTGTAGCTACTGATGTGGCCGCCCGTGGTCTGGACGTAAACGACCTCTCGCACGTAATCAATTATAATCTTCCTGACGATCCCGAGGTTTATGTTCACCGTTCGGGCCGTACAGGACGCGCAGGTAAGTCGGGCATCAGCATCAGCATTCTCCACGTAAAGGAGAAGGGCAAGATGAAGATGATCGAGAAGATCTGCAAGAAGAAATTTGAGCGCAAGCCAGTGCCAGGTGGCCGTGAGATTTGCGAGATTCAGCTGATGGACCTCATCGACAAGATGAAGCAGGTGGAGATCGACGAGGACCAGATATCAGCTTTCGAGCTTCAGATAGAGCAGAAGCTTCAGGATATGAGCCGCGAGGAAATCATCAAGAAGTTTGTCTCGATGGAGTTCAACCGCTTTATCGACTATTACCGCAACGCCAAGGATATCAACGTGGAGACCGAGGACGAGCGCGGCGGAAAGAAGGGTCGCGACAATGGTCGTGACCGTGACCGCCGTGAGAGAGGACGCAACTACTCGCGCCTTTTCATCTCTCTCGGTAGCAAGGACCGCGTGCTCCCAGGTATGATGATGGGATTCATCAACCGTGTGGTTGACAACCGCGAGGTCTCTATCGGCAAGATTGACATTATGAGAAACTTCTCGTTCTTCGAGGTTGATACTGAGCACGTTCAGGAGGTTCTCGACAGTATGCGCAATGCACAGTTCGATGGTATGGATGTTTCAGTGGAGCTTGCCGACAGCAAGGGTCCACGTGGCGGCAAGGACGACCGCGCCGAGCACAAGCCAAACCGTCGTGAGCGTCGTGCCGAGAAGTTCAAGGACATTGCCAAGGATTACGTCCGCGACTACAACTCCCGCGACCGTGGCAACGACCGCTACGCCGATTCAGCCAACGCCCGCTACTCCCGCCGCGACACCGACCGCAAATCCCGCAAGGAAGAGTCGAAAGGAAATGGCAGAAGGGATAGGAATGAGATTCATAGAAAGGGTTTCAGAGGGAAATAGGGAGGATTAGATTAGAGATTAGAGTTTAGAGATTAGAGAATCTTTGCTCGTAGAGACGCACGGACGTGCGTGTCATAAAATTCAAGATAATTCGAGATTATAAATATTATAGATATTTCGCCACGGAACTGAGAAGAAGTTTCGTGGCGATTTTTTTTTGTTTGTAGAAAAATCAGTTTTTTCTCGCTTCATATCGAAAAACTCCCCCATAAAATGTGCGGGTTCATCAAAAAAACTCCCCAATTAAATATTCGCACTAACGATTTTCTTCCTATCTTTGCGTCATAATCAAAATATCAGAAACAAATGACGATAAATCTTAAAGAGCAGGACCTTGAGCAGTTGGTGCTGATGAGCGACAAGGTTCTCGTAAAGCCAAAATATCCTCAGGAGAAAACCGAGAGCGGACTTTTCCTGCCTCCGTCGGTTATCAAGGACAACAAGGTATCGCTCGGATACGTAATCAAGAAAGGCCCTGGATACGCCGTGCCAGCCACGGGCGAGTACGACGAGCCCTGGAAAAAGGCCGACAAGGTGAAATACCTTCCGCTTGAGGCCCAGCCTGGCGACCTCGCAGTCTATATGCAGGCAGGAAGCATCGAGATCAAGTTCAACAACGAGACCTACTACATAATCTCCGCCAACGCAATATTAATGTGCGTTAGGGACGAGGGACTCTTCAAATAAAAAAATCCGAATTGCGAACCCAGATGATTTGCAATTCGGATTTTTTGCCATTAGCTGATACGGAAAAAAATTACCTCAGCCTGTCGAGGCTCCTTACGTATGCCTCGTCATTAAGCACTGACCTCCAGGCCATAAAGCCGAGAATCGCGTTGATGAGAGGGAGGATTACGGGCCAGCAGTAGCTTGTGTTCAGGACCTCCTCGTTGAACGAGAGGAATCTGTAGAGATACATTACTGCGTAAAATCCAAGCGACATTATTATAGAGATGAATGTGAGCTTGCTCTGCAGGATTCTCTTGCGGAACAGGAAAATAATCACAAAATTAAACAATGCCATGCCAAGCAGGTAAACCATTAGAGGCCAGCCTGTTATTATGGCTTCGCCGTTTTGTGTAACGCCATTAGCTGAGAGCAACGCCTCCACATTGTTCTCCAAGTCAAAATAAATCCAGTCGGTAGGAATCAGAACGATGAAAAAAACTCCAATCAGAAACCACCAAACGGTCTGTATTCTCTGTATCATATTTATTAAGTTTTAAAAATTTTTACCGAAAACAAAATTATAACAAAAAAACTGCACCACAAAACAAGATTTCTATTATTTTTGCAAAAATATTCAGAAACATGACAGACGAGAGCAACAGCATAATAATAAAAGGAGCCAGGCTCCACAACCTCAAGAACATATCACTCAGCATACCACGCAACCAGTTCGTGGTAATCACTGGACTCAGCGGATCGGGCAAATCCACACTTGCCTTCGATACCTTATACGCTGAGGGTCAGCGCCGTTACGTGGAATCGCTCTCGGCCTACGCGCGCCAGTTCCTTGGCCGAATCACCAAGCCCGAGGTCGATTTCATAAAGGGCATACCGCCCGCCATCGCCATCGAGCAGAAGGTAACCACCAAAAACACCCGCTCCACAGTTGGCACCGCCACCGAAATATATGATTATCTGAAACTTCTCTACGCCCGCATCGGCCGCACCATAAGCCCCGTATCAGGCAAGGAAGTAAAGTGCCATTCGGTGGACGACGTGGTGGATTACGTGCTCTCATTACCCGAAGGCACGCGCATCAGCCTGCTCTCTCCCGTAAATCCGCCCGAGGGACGCACTCTCGCACAGCACCTGCAAGTCTTGGAATCCCAGGGACTTAGCCGTGTGAAAGTGGACGGTGAGATTATGGATATCAGTGTTTTTGTAGCTAATGGCAAAGAAATCTCCGAGGCTCATCCCGTTAGCCTTCTCATCGATAGGTTCAAGCCAAACTCCGCCCCTGATGCCGTCTCAAGAATGAGCGACAGCATCCAGACCGCATTCTACGAGGGCGACGGCGACTGTATTCTGGAGGTTCAGGTACCTAATGGCGAAATTTCCACCGAGCGCTTCTCCACAAGGTTCGAGGCCGACGGAATCAAGTTTGAGCCACCGTCTGTCAACACCTTCACATTCAACAATCCCCTTGGCGCGTGTCCAAAATGCAACGGCCTTGGAGTCGTGATGGGCATCGACGAGGACCTCGTAATCCCCAACAAGAGCCTCTCCGTATATGAGAACTGCGTGAAATGCTGGAGCGGACCCAAGATGGGCGAGTGGAAAAACGAGTTTTGCCTCAAGGCCGCAAAATACAAGTTCCCAATACACACACCATACAACGAACTCACAGAGGATCAGAAAGATATCCTTTGGAACGGACGCAAGGGCCTGCCCTGCATCAACGAGTTTTTCCAGATGCTCGAGAAAGATATCTACAAGATACAGAACCGCGTGATGATATCCCGTTACCGAGGACAGACCTCGTGCCCCGACTGCAAGGGATCGCGCCTCCGCCGTGAGGCCACATATATAAAGGTGGCGGGCCGCGGAATCGACGAGATCGTGAAAATGCCTGTGGGCGAGTTGCTTGAGTATTACAAGAGCATCAGCCTCACCGATACCGAGCAGAAAATCAGCGACCGCATAATGAAGGAAATCCTCTCGCGCCTGCAGTTTCTCTGCGACGTGGGTTTGGAGTACCTGACACTCAACCGTTTGTCGTGCACGCTATCGGGAGGCGAGAGCCAGCGAATAAACCTTGCCACAAGCCTTGGAAGCAGTCTCACGGGATCTCTGTATATTCTCGACGAGCCTTCCATCGGTCTGCATCCGCGTGATACTCACCGACTTATAAATGTATTGAAGAAACTCCGAAACCTTGGCAACACCGTAATAGTGGTGGAGCACGACGAGGAGATAATCCGCGCCGCCGACCAGATTATCGACATTGGCCCCGAGGCGGGAGTCTTTGGCGGCGAGGTGATGTTCCAGGGATCTTTCAGCGAACTGAAAGACGCACAGCATTGCCTTACAGCGCGTTACCTGACTGGTACAGACAAAATCGAGATTCCCAAGCGTAGAAAGTGGGACCCAAAATCTGGCGCTGGAATCACCATCAAGGGAGCCCGTATGAACAACCTCAAGAACCTCGACGTCACCATTCCGCTCCGCATTATGACCGTGGTAACGGGAGTATCAGGAAGCGGAAAATCCTCGCTCATAAAGGGAATCCTATATCCCGCACTCGCCCAGCAAATCCTCGACCTTGGCGAGCGTCCAGGCGAGCACGACGGCATTGTGGGCGACCTGAAACTGCTAAACGGAGTCGAGATTGTGGACCAGAATCCCATCGGAACCTCGTCGCGAAGCAACCCCGTAAGTTACATAAAGGCTTACGACGATATCCGCAAACTCTTTGCCGATCAGCCTCTTAGCAAGCAGATGGGCTACACTCCAGGCTACTTCTCGTTCAATACCGAGGGCGGACGTTGCCAGGAATGTCAGGGCGACGGCGTCATCAAGGTAGAGATGCAGTTTATGGCCGACGTTACACTCGTTTGCGAGAGTTGTCAGGGCAAGCGCTTCAAGGACGAGACCCTGGAGGTCCGTTACCGTGGCAAGAATATCTACGACGTTCTCGAAATGTCGATAGATGAGGCACTTGCATTCTTCGAGGACGACAAGAGCAATCTCACCACCAAGATTGCGCACAAACTCCGTGTGCTCTCCGACGTCGGCCTTGGCTACATAAAACTCGGTCAGCCGTCATCAACACTCTCGGGCGGTGAGAATCAGCGAATTAAACTCGCATCGTTCCTCCTTTCCGAGAAGAGCGGACAGCATACAATGTTCATCTTCGACGAGCCGACCACGGGCCTTCATTTCCACGATATCAAGAAACTGCTTAAGGCCATCAACGCATTGATAGACAGGGGCAACACCGCCGTAATCATCGAGCACGACCCCGAGATTATCAAATGCGCCGATTACATAATCGACCTCGGCAAGGAAGGTGGCAAAAAGGGTGGCGAAATCCTCTTTGAGGGCACACCCGAGCAACTCATCAAGTGCAAGGAATCCTACACAGGTCAGTTTATGAAAGAATCAGGAAAGATAAAATAACTAAGTTTGCATAAGTAGATACTTTATAAAAGGTTGATTATTAAAATATTGAAAATTTTTCAGAAAAAACTCTTGCAAAAATTTGGATAACCCGAATAAAGTATCTACTTTTGTATCGCTTTAGAAAAGCAACCCTATCGGGAGTATAGCTCAGTTGGTTCAGAGCATCTGC
>JAZUEG010000508.1:0-3941 GCA_045640025.1 Bacteroidales bacterium | reverse complement strand
AGGCGAGGTGTACGGTATTTTCAAGGCATACCGCACACGTGTAGGCTCGGGCCCATTCCCAACAGAGCTTTTCGACGAGACAGGCGAGGAGCTCCGCAAGGCTGGTCACGAGTTTGGCGCTACTACAGGCCGTCCACGCCGCTGCGGATGGCTCGACCTCGTTCAGCTCAAGTATTCTTGCATGATCAACGGCGTTACACAGCTCATCTGCACCAAGAGCGATGTGATGAACGATTTCGATACCATAAAGGCTTGCGTTAAGTACACAATCAACGGCCAGGAGACTATGTCGATGCCTTTCGACGCATCGGAGGAGGCTAAGCCTATCTACAAGGAGTTCAAGGGCTGGAAGTGCGATATCTGCAATGCCAAGACAGAGGCCGACCTTCCTAAGGAGCTCATGGACTACATCAAGTTTGTGGAGGACTTTGTAGGCGTTCCTGTCAAGTTTGTTTCTGTAGGTCCTGATAGAGAGGCTACCATAGTAAGGTAGTATTTGGTTTGCTATCAGCTGAAATAATGAACTAAATTTTTTTTACAGTCATATCAAAAAAATGGAAGGACGGGGCGGTATCTTTTCTGTATCAGCTCCGCCTTCCTTATTATATTTAGCAATGGATATCTTATTCACACTCAGACACTTTTTTACCGCCAAATACCGTAATGGATATGGCGTTCATTCACCCAATATTTTTGATTTCTTTACCAAAGTAATATTCTCGAAAGAAAAATTCGACTACAGCCAGGCCGAGATTTCGCTTGTAAGATTCAAGAGCAGCAAGCAGAAAATTATGGTGACCTCGGCCGGTGCCAAGGGCGACGGATCCAAGCATGAGCGCGCTATAAGTGACATTGCCAAATCGAGCTCCTCGTTCGGAAAATACGGTCAGCTTTTGCAGCGGATGGCGGCTTATCTGAAGCCTGATGGTATTCTTGAATTGGGCACATCGCTCGGTATAGGCACCATCTACATGGCCAGCGGAAGCCCAGATTCTTCCATTGTAACTGTGGAGGCCTGCCCGGAGACTTCGGCTGTTGCTTCGGAGAATTTCAGACTTCTGGGTCTCGACAACATTCTGAGCGTGAACGGCAATTTCGACAATGTGCTGGAGGACATTCTTATTAATCACGAGCCTTTCGGACTTATCTATGTGGACGGAAACCACACCTACGAGGCCACCAAGAGGTATTATGAGATTATTGCGGCGCACAGCAACGATGATACTGTGGCGATTTTCGACGATATCAACTGGTCGAAGGGAATGTCGAAGGCCTGGGACGAGATTAAGTGCGATCCCAAGACCACTGTAGCAATAGAGACTATGAGAATGGGAATAGTATTTTTTAATACCAAATTAACTCAAAAGATATATTGCACCAGATTCTGATTGGATTTTATTTAGTACTTTTGTACCGTTTTATAATCAGATAGGTATCATGAAGTTATTCATACTAACAATTTTGTTTTCGCTATTTGCCGCCGGAGTTAAGTCGCAGACTACTATGCTGGGTGGCAACCTTAAATACGTGTACAGCAAGCTGAACGAGGATCCTGAATTCAGTTCTCTGAAGATAGACACGCTGGAAAGCGGAAACATGGCTCTCATGTGCAAGTCGAATTCGCCTTATCCGTATTTCATTTTCGAGTTTTCGGAGTACGACGAGTGCGTATCGTACACAGTGGTGAGCAACAACCGACAGGTATACGCCACGTATATGGATTTTTTGACCGCAGCCGGTTCTATGGTTAATTACTCCGCCAGCCGTAAGGTTTACCATATCAGGACCATGGAATCTGATTCGCTGATATACACTGTATCGGAGCCGTTCCAGAACAGCGACCTCGTGAGCAAGCGCAGCGTGTTCTCTGTTCAGATTGAGAAAAAATAGATTTACAAAATTTACTTTTTAAGGAAAAATATGGACTATATATACGAGCTTGAATTCAAGGTGCGCGATTATGAGTGCGACCTTCAGGGCATTGTGAACAACGCTGTGTATCAGAACTATTTGGAGCACACCCGTCATGAGTTTCTTCACACCTGCAACTGTGATTTTGCCCAGCTCCACGCCGACGGCATCGATGCTGTGGTGATAAAGAGCGTTTTGGAATACAAGTCGTCGCTCAGGAGCGGTGACGTTTTTGTTGTGCGTCTGGCTATTCAGAAAGACGGTTTTGTAAAGTACAGTTTCATAGAGGATGTCTACATCAAGGACAGCAACCGCCTTGTCCTGAAGGGCGTTGTAACCTGTGCCTGCACCATGAACGGCCGTCCCGTAAAGACTGATGTCTTGCCGAAGGAGTTGCGGGATTTGATGGTGGAGTAAGTGGATTGAGATTATAATCCGAATACTTTCTCTATCAATTCCTTGAATTCGTTTTGAGTTACCTCTGACACATTGATTGTCTTGGAGATTTGTTTTGTAGCTATTGGGGCAGTTTCAATCAAAGACAAGAACTTGCGCAGGTCATTTTTGATTGAGGCTGGCACAGAAATATTACGCTCGTCATCAATCACGAATGAAAGTCGGTATATGTCTTTCTTGTGTTTGTCGATATCTATTTGGTCGATACTGACTCCATTTTGCTTGGCTTCCAAATTGTTGACGTAAGCTTTGGCTTTCAACACTATCAATGCATAGGCGTCAGCAATGCTTACGCCATCTATGATGGAAGTATGCATCAACGAGAAATTGTAATAGTCGTCATCCAAGATTATTGCCGAGAAACTTGAAAGGTAATCGTTGTTGTCGATGTGTACAATCCTTACACTTTCCGGCAAATCAATGTTGTCGGGCACACGGGAGAACAATTCAATGTATTCAGGGTAATCCTTGTTTTCGGGTTTTATGAATCGGTAGAAGGTTTTTATGACTTTTTCATCGGAAATTTTTTGAGCCACCTTGTAGCCTCCCGCTTTAATGAAATTCCAAAAACTGGATAGAAATTCCTTGTTGATTGTTTCCGTGATAATCATATCAACGTCTTTGGTGGCCCTACCCCTCAGCTGGCTTGCTGATACAATCATATTGTAGGCTGTGCCGCCAATTATTATGTAATTGTCGGGATAGTTTCCCAGATACTCGCTTATTTTGTCTATTCCTCGCATAATGTTTTCTGTATAAGTTTATTTAGCTGATAGTCAACTCTTTCGTCCTCATCATCGAAACACAGTGACAATGATAACGGATCTACGTATTCATTGTTGGATAGCAATTCGGGAGGATATTTCCACACCTCGATTCTAATTTGTCCTTCCATTGTATTGAATTTTTTCAGCTTTGTCAGCTTCTTCCATTTAGGATCTCTGAGGTAAACAGCTATTGACATCGAATTTGTTTCGGCAATATCTGTATAATAAGATAATGCAGAGTCAAATGTTTTGGCGCATTTAATAGATTCAAGGTCGTTTATGCTGTCGCAATATAAAACCTTCGAAATCGGAGTGGTCATCATGGGCAATGCACGCTTCCATAATTCAATATTGTCTTTAAATACAACAATCCTGCATCTGCCTGATTCTTGGGTCTCACACAAATCGCTTTTCTCCAATTCGTTGATTGCCAAATTTATAGTCTTTACGGGATAATTCAATCGTTGGGCTATTGTAGAAATCGAAAGATTCGACAACGGTTTGTTCTCGATATTTGACATTATTATAAGTTGTGCCACAGGAGATAGTTTCTGTGTCTTCTTTCTATTTATTTCCAGTCGCCTTTCTTGCAGCAGTATTCCAGCTAATGGCAAATATATCTGACGTTCAGGTACTACAAAGTTCAATTTGTTGATTATCATCTGACGTCTGAGTTCTGCATTAATCTCTGATAATATAAAAATAGGCTCAGTATTGGTGTTTTCTTTTACTGTATCAGATACGGCTTTTAGAATAGAGCTTTTTATTTCTATTTCCTTTTTGGGTTCTATAAGGTAATAATTATTT
>JAZUEG010000507.1:0-8530 GCA_045640025.1 Bacteroidales bacterium | reverse complement strand
TGGCCTCCGACTTCACTGCCAGTGCGGTGCTCTCGTAACAGGCTTTGGCGTTGCGCACGTGCTGATGAATCTTTGGCTCGGCGCCGTCAGGGAACATTTCCTTGAATCGCTGAGTCTCAGCCTTTATGATGGCCTCGCTCTCGCAGTGGGCGGCAATGGTAACGGGAGCCTCCTGGAAGAGTTTGCGGAGTGTCAGCTCGTTGTCAACCAGCATATTGCCCGTGCTCGATCCCATAAAGAGCTTGATTCCGCAGTATTTTGTGTAGTCCATTCTCAGGAGGTCGTCCACGTTGTCGTTGGTGGCGCCCACGAAGAACGAGTAGTTTACGAGAGAGTTCTTTTTTGCAATGTCGAACTTCTGGTCAACGAGTTCGGCGGTTGTGGCCGCTGGCTTGGTGTTTGGCATTTCGAAATATGATGTAACGCCGCCCAGAGCCGCCGCCCTCGATTCCGTGAAGATGTCGGCCTTGTGTGTAAGGCCCGGCTCACGGAAATGAACGTGGGTATCAATGAAGCCCGGGAAAACGAGCTTGCCCTTGGCGTTGTAAACCTCGTCGGCCTGTGGGATGTTGTTCCTCTGACTGTAATCGTAGATGTCCACAATCCTGTCGTCCTCTATCAAGATAGAGCCGTTGAACAACCTGCCCTCGTTTACTATTCTGCCGTTTGCAATAAGAGTCTTCATTTTTCTGTTATCCATTAATGGTTTGTTTGCGCAACCTTCGGTTGCTTTTTTTTCTATCCGAAAATTTAAAGAATGATAAAGAATTAAAAGAAAATGTTTTTCTACATAAATTATCACGAATTGTCATAAATTAATCATAAATTTTTCTCAGTTGAGTAATTTTTTGAAAAATTCGTGATAATTCACGGTAATTCGTGTTAAAAATATTCTTTTAATTCATTTCCAATTCTTTTCATTTTTGGATAACCCTCTCCGAGCCGAAGGCGCGGAATGGCTATAGTGTAGTTATCTCAGCCTGAAAGTCACATTGTTTTATCTGTTCGATGATCTGGTCCACGATGTTTTTGCGGACAAGGATTGTCATCTCGAACTTTTCGGCGCCGCCCATTTCCGCTATTTGGATGTCATTGTCCTTCACAAGGCGCATTATCTGATTCATTGTGGCGTAGGGGACTGATACTTTGAGAGTTTCAGTGATGAGGCGCTCCTCCTTTTCGGCGGCGTCGAGAGCCAACTCGCAGGCGTGGGAATATGCGTCGATGAGTCCGGGGATTCCTAACTTTGTGCCGCCGAAATACCTGACCACCAATACTATTACGTCGGTGATGTCCTTGGAGCGTATCATATTGTACACAGGCAGTCCCGACGAACCCGAAGGCTCGCCGTCATCAGCCGCGCGGAACTTCTCGCCGGTGGGTCCCAATCGGAAGGAATACACCACGTGTGTGGCGTCGTAATATTTCTTCTTGAAGGCCTTTCGCATCTCGTCGGCCTCCTCCTCGCTCTCGATGTGATACGCGAAACTAAGAAACTTGCTTCCCTTCTCCTTGAAAACAGCCTCGCCGTCGGATGAAATTGTAATGTAACTGTCGTTGCTCATAAATGCAAAGTTAGCGAGATTATTTGAGATAGGCAAAAAAATGTGGGGGAATTTTCTAATATCCAAATCCCATTGCCCAAAGCGGAATCTTGTGTCCGAACGGAACCTCGATGTCGTCGGCCAGGATATACGAGTCTGGGAGGTCGGCAATTTGAGAATAGTCTTTCTTTTTGCCTCCTACCTCGAAAATGATTTTCCCGTCCACCTTGAAGTCGCCTTGCTCTTTCCCGTATTCTATTGTGTGCTTGTATGTCAGCTGATTGACTGCAAATGTCTCGCGGAGGGTTCCGATATTGATGTCGCCACCTCCCAACGCGTAGAGAATGTTGGCATTCTCGGCGTAAATCTTGTCGGGTTTCTGAAGCTTCTTTATCGATTTGGTATCAGCGAACAACATATTGATTACCTTGGCCTTGTCAAGCATATAGAGGTAGTTGACGATAGTGGTTCTGTGAACGCCAATTACAGACGCGAGTTTTGTGGCGTCCACCTCGAATGGTATCGAGTTGCAGACTGTATCGAGCAAAGCCTTGATTTTCCTCACAAGGGCTGGCTCCACGTTGTAGATTTGTGGCAATTCGGTCTCTATCACGTAACTTATCACCTGTTCTATCAGCTGATAATAATTACTTTTGTTTTTCAGATAGAATGGGTAATAGCCGTATCTCAGATATTCCTTGAAGAGTGGCAATGGCTTGCATTTGTCCAATACGCTGTCGCAAAGTGCTGATGGATTGCTGAGTATGTCGCCGAGGTTCCATACAGGAATGTCGATTTTCTTGTATAGCTTCAGGAATTCCCTGAACGACAACCCCTGCATTTCGTATGGCACACAGCGACGCGAGAGATCGGCGTCTCCTGTTAATATATTCAACAGCGACGATCCGCTTATCACCACTTTCATATCGGGATATGTATCGTAGATTTCCTTAACTTCCTGACTCCAGGTTGGATATTTGTGTACCTCGTCGAGGAAAAGGTGTTTGCCACCGTTGGAATAGAATGCGCTCGCTAAATCCAAAATATTTTTGTTGGCGAAATACACAGAATCGAGACTGCAATACAAGGCTTCCTTGTTGCTGCTGCCGTAGGTCCTTTTGATGTATTGAAGCATCATCGTAGTTTTGCCCACACCGCGAGGTCCTCTGATGCTTATCAGCGGAGCGTCCCAGTTGATTGAGTTTATGATCTCTCTTTCAAATGTGGTGTCGGTGTTGCGTAAAAGTACTGATTGTCTTGCGAATAACTTTTCCATAGTGGCAATGTTTTATGTTTTTCAATGCCACAAAACTACAAAATCTTTTTCTTCTTTCCAAATAAATTTGTCGGTTGTAACCGACAAATTTTTAAAAAAGTGTCGGTCGCAACCGACAAAAATTATAAAAAGTGTCGGTCGTAACCGACAAAAAATCGAAAATCTGTCTGTCGCAACCGACAGATTTTCTCCTACCACTCAATCTCCGTCTTTCCCTTTGACTTCAGCCATTCGTTTGCCTTGCTGAAGTGCTTGCAGCCCCAGAATCCGCGGTAAACGCTTAGGGGCGATGGGTGGGCGGTCTCGAGAATCAGGTGCTTGGATCTGTCGATGAGTTTTGCCTTGCTGCGGGCAAAGCCACCCCAGAGCATGAAGACTACTCCATCGCAATGGTCAGAGATTGTCTTGATTACGCTGTCGGTGAAGGTTTCCCAGCCCTTGTTCTGATGCGACGCCGCCTCGTGGGCGCGGACAGTCAGCACTGAGTTGAGGAGAAAAACTCCCTGCTTGGCCCAGCGCTCAAGGTTGCCGGATTGTGGCTCGGCTATTCCAAGGTCGTCAGCTATCTCCTTGAAAATGTTTTTCAGTGATGGTGGGAAGGCCACGCCGTCCTGCACCGAGAAGCATAGTCCGTGGGCCTGCATTGGCTCGTGATAAGGGTCCTGACCTAACAAAACCACTTTCACGTTATTGAACGGACAAAGATTGAACGCGTTGAAAATGTTCCTGCCCTCGGGATATACCGTGGTGCGGGCATACTCGCTCTTCACGAAATTTATCAGCTCGGCAAAATATGGCTTGTCGAACTCTGGCTGCAACAGCGCCTTCCAACTTTCTTCTATCTTTACGTCCATGGTTAATTATAATTACGAATTACGAATTACGAATTCTGTTCTTGTTGAAATTGTTTGTGATGAAATCCGAATTAGCGCATTCGTAATTCGTAATTCGGATTTCGTAATTATTTTTATTTCTCCTCCTTCAAATCCTTGAAACCCTCGCCGAGGACCTCGCTGCTGTCGAGGATGGCCATGAAGGCGCGTGGGTCTATCTCGCGGATAAAGTCCTTGAGCAATTCGGCCTGACGGCGTGAGAGTACGGTGAAGATAATCCTCTTGTCGGCGTTCTCGTACATTCCGTTTCCTGTCAGGTAGGTGCCGCCGCGGTCCATCTTCTTGATGATGATTTCACGGATTTCATCGTGACGATCAGAGATTATGATGAGCGCCTTCTCCACATTGAGACCCTGGAGAACCACGTCGATGCACTTGCCGGTGATGAAGATTATTATCCATGAGAACAATGGAATGCTCCAGTCTCCGAATGCCGCAAGGGCCATGAGTACGATGGCCGAATCCACATATATCTGCATCAGTCCTAACTGACCGCGTGTGTACTTGGCTATTATGGCGGCCACGATGTCGCTGCCGCCGGTTGTGGCGTGGGCCTTGAATACTATTCCCGAGCCAATTCCGATAAGCACGCCGCCGAAGATTGCCGACAGCAACGGCTCGTTGGCTACCAATGGATCGTAACCCCACCAATATTCAAGCATTGTGGTGAATACCGACATTGAGGTGAATCCAAGCACGGTCTTGTATCCGAATTTGGGTCCAAGAATCTTGGTTCCTATTATGGTGAGCGGAATGTCGATGGCCAATGCCATGGCGCCGATAGGCAATCCGTTTGGGAACATTTCGAAGGTTCCCTGTGTGAGGTGGTGGATCATGATGCAGATACCATACACACCTCCTGGCATAAACTTGTATGGGTTTATGAAAAGGATTTCCGCCGCCGCGATTATAAATGCGCCCACCAATACCATCAGGTACTGCTTTAGGCTGTTCCGTGAGTATAAGTCTTTGTTAATCATATCCCTTTTTTTGTCGCAATGATAATAATATTCGCAATCGACACGCACGTCCGTGCGTCTCTACGAGCGTATTATACAAAAACCACTTCCGGCTCTATCTTGATGCCGAATTTTTCCTTTACGGCTTTCTGTATTTTCTTGCTGTATGCCACAATTTCCTTGCCTGTGGCGTTGCCGAGGTTTATCATTATGAGAGCGTTGGTATTAGCTACGCTTACATTTGGATCGGGCATCTGCTTGAATCCGCAGAGGTCTATCAGCTGACCGGCTGGGATTTTCACTGTGCCGTTGGGCTGATCGAACTGTTTCAGCTCTGGAAATTGTGATTTCAGTTTTTCAGCTGATGCCTTCGATATCTCAGGATTCTTAAAGAAGCTTCCTGCGTTGCCGAATTCCTTTGGATTTGGAATCTTCTCGTCGCGGGTGTCGATTACGGCCTTGCGTACCATTACCGGCGTAAGTATTGGTTTATCAGCGAGTTTGTCTTTCAGATTTCCGTAGCTGATGTCGGGATTGTATTTGCCCTTTGCCAATTTTAACGTAGCCGAAAGTATGAAAGCCTTCTCAGCTAATTCGCTTTTGAATATGGATTGGCGGTATCCGAACTTGCCATTAGCTGCACTGATCTTATTTATTTCGTAGCTTTCTGTATTGTAATACTCCACCTCCTCCACAAACATGCTGAGCTCGTGGCCGTATGCTCCGATGTTCTGGACCACGGCGCCGCCCATCGATCCGGGAATGCCTGAGAGGAACTCCGGGCCGTAGTATCTGTTCTTGGCGCAGTAGGCCGCGAAGTCGTCGAAATTCTCGCCCGAACACACCTTTATTATAATATAGTCGTCGGTCTCGGTGATGACCTCGATTCCTTTGATGGAGTTTTTCAGCACGATGCCCTTGAAGTCCTTGGTGAAGAGCATGTTGCTTCCGTTGCCGAGTATCAGGCGCGGAAGGTCGGAATATTTCTTTCGCTTAAGTACGGTGTCGATGTCCTGCACCGACGCTATCTCCACGAAAGCATCAGCCTTGGCCTTGATATTGAATGTGTTGGAATCCTTGAGTGAGTAGTCGGTATAGATTAGCATTTTTTTTTAAAATTACGAATTACGAATTACGAAATCCGAATTGCCCGCAGGTACGAATTCGTAATTCGTAATTCGGATTTCGTAATTATATCAGAATCTTGCGCCGAATACGAGTACGTCGTCAAGCTGTTTGAGCTCGCCGCGCCATTCGCGGAGATTGTCGTCGAGGCGCTGTTTCTGTGTATCCATGTCGAGGTCGTGGATTTCCATGAGGAATTCGCGGAATCTCTTGATGAGGTATTTCTTCTTGCGGCCGTTCACCATGCCGAACTGATCGGCATAGCCGTCGCTGAACATGTATGTCATGTCGCCCATGTGGATATCCATTTCGTGGTTGGTGAAATGGTCGGTCTGGCCTTCGTAATATCCTATAGGCATCTCGTCGGGCTCCAGCTGTATCAGCTCGTTGTTGCGGATTATCAGCAGAGGGTTGTTGGCTCCGGCGTACTGGAGTTTGGATTCCTCGCGGTCGTATACGCAGAGTGCCATGTCCATGCCGTCTTTCTGCTCGTCTTCCTTGCCTGACTGGCGCAGATATGTCATCACATTCTGGCGCAGCTGAGTGAGAATCTCGCCGGCGGTAATGGTCTCGGGACTCATTCGGCCCACTATCTCGTTGAGGAACGCTATGCCCAGAAGGCTCATGAACGCGCCCGGCACACCGTGACCCGTACAGTCGGCGGCTGTGAATACAAACTTGTCGCCGAGCTGAGTGCCCCAGTAGAAGTCGCCGCTCACTATGTCCCTCGGTTTCAGCATTATGAAATGGTCGGGCAAAAACTGCTCAAAGAATTCCACGGGAGGCATTACAGCTCTCTGTATGTTCTGGGCATACATTATGGATTCTATGATTTTCTCGTTTTGGGTGGCTATCTCCTCCTTCTGACGTGTAATCTCGTCGTTGGCCTTGGTAATGGCTATATTCTGCTCCTCAAGTTTCTGATTGTCACGCTTTTTGCCTATGTATAGCTTGGCTATGAAAAACAGCATCACAAGGAATACTGCTATCGCCGCTGTGGCTATCAGCAGACGGTGGTTCAGCAGCTCGTTTTGCAGATTGAGCGCCTTCAGCTCGCTCTCCTTTCTGCTGATTTCGTCGTTGATTTTGTTGATGCGCTCCTGCTGTTCCTGGGCTATCCGCTGCTGGTCTTCCAGCTCTTTCTGCTGCTGCTTAAGAGCCTCGGCTACAGCGGTTACTTCCTGGTTTTTGATCTCGAGCTGCTGTGATGCCGATTCCAGCTCGTTGCGTGTAATCTGCTGTTGCTGCCATAGACGGTCCATCTCCTCCTTCTGCTCGTTTATTCGCTTGCTCTGCTCGGTGATGGCGCGGGTCTGGTTTTGGATATTGCGGTTCTGCATCTCTATGGTATGCTCCTTCTCGTATATCTCGTTGTCCTTGTCGGTCAGCTGCCGCTGCTTGGCCACCAGCTCCTTCTCCTTTTGGTTTAGCTCGTTCTGGGTGTTGCGTATCTGCTGGTTTTGGTTTTGGATGATGTCTTCCTTCGATAGATCGTCGGCGTGGAGGTCCTTGGCTATACGCTCATGGGCTGATATTCCTGATTTTCTGAGGTTTGCGCTCGAATACCTGATGGATACCTTGCCCGACCGCTCGTCCACAAAATCTATCATTATAGGTCTCTGGTCTATGTAATTATCTGATACAATGGCTACTGGCCTGTTCTTGAATGCCTCGATGGCTTTCTTGAAATCTGGGGCATACGATGTGTACAGAATGTTGATGTCGGGATCCTCGGCCGCATCGTGCACTGTTACAAAATCCTTGACCACAACTTTGGTTCCGGTGCCGGGATATGGCTTGCGCGCCTCTCTTCTCAGGGTCTTGAACAGGTCGGGATCGCTGTTTACGAGACCTATATATATAGTCATGATATCCCCGTCGTTTTCCCAGAGCAGGTACTTCGGTATCTGATACAGAAGCTTGGCCTTCTGGTCGTCGGGAGTCTCGTTGTATTGGGCTTGGGCATTCAGGCAGCTGATAAGCACCAATAATAATATAGCAATCCTGATTTTCAAACTATTAGCAGTTTTTCTTTAATCTATAATCTCTAAACTCTAATCTCTAATCTCTAATCTTTCCACTTTAAGCTTTCCACTTTAAACTTTCCACTTTCCACTTTAGTGATTCGCCAGCAGGAATTCCTCCAGAATCTTGGCGTGGTCGAATGCCAGGGCCGGCAGGTTGTTGAAATCAAACCAGTCCACATCGGCGGCGTCGTCGTTGGCGGTGGCCTCGGTGTCCTCGTCCACGTAAGCGTAGAATACTATTGTGATAGTGCGTCCGCGAGGGTCGCGTCCGGGATCGCCGAAAGCCTTGAACTGCTGCAGAAACTGGCAGTCGATGCCGGTCTCCTCCTCGAGCTCACGCGCTGCGCTCTGCTCCAGTGTCTCGCCCTCCTCGGTAAATCCGCCGGGAAAAGCCCAGCAGTTCTTGAACGGGTCACGTTTTCGTTTTATCAAAAGTACCTGACGGGTGATGCCCTCGCCGCGTACTACTATCGTATCGGTGGTTACCGATGGTCTGGGGTATTTGTACGTATATGACGCCATATATTTGTCTTGTTTTTTATATTTTTATCAACCTACAAATATAGTCTTATATTTTGGAATAATGTAATTTTTTTCGAAAAATATTTTTGTATGTGGCAAATTTTCTTTAAGTTCGTCAAAAAAATATATCACAGCTACTTGATTATGGACAAAAACAATAAGCCCGGATACATGCTTCCGGTGG
>JAZUEG010000506.1:0-12114 GCA_045640025.1 Bacteroidales bacterium | reverse complement strand
AGAACGACATGGCTACGATCCGACTTCGAGAGCAGAGGCATCAGCAGATAATTGCTTATGTAATCGAGGATGTCGAGAATCTGGGCCTTGGTGCCGTTTGGGAGCTCAAACTCAAAATAGAGCCCATTGTAGCCCAGGCATACGAGCAGGGCAATGGCCAGCGCTATAACTCCCTCTATAACAGAAGCCTTGGACCTTCGGATTCCGTATTTGTCGATGATACTGCCCACCACGGCCTCCATGATGGATATGGCACTGGTGAGGGCGGCCAAGAGCACCATTATGAAAAACACCGATCCTATCACGTGGCCCGCCGCGCCCATGGATGCGAAAATCTTGGGCATCGACACAAAGATGAGGCCCGGACCGCTGGCGTCCATACCCTCGTGGCCCATGAATACGTAAACCACGGGTATCACCATTACTCCGGCCAGAAAAGCCACGGCCGTATCGAACACCTCTATCTTGCCTATGGCGCCCACGAGGTTTACATCGTCCTTTACGTAGCTTCCGTAGGAGATCATGATTCCCATGGCCACCGAGAGGCTGAAGAATAGCTGACCCATGGCATCCACCACCACGCTCAGAAACTTTGAAAAAGTGATTCCGCTCATGTCTGGAATCACGAAAACCTTCAGGCCGTCCCATCCTGTACGTGTGATGCCGTCAGCTGATACGTTGCTTATAGTAAGCGAATAGATGGAGATGCCTAATATCATGATTATCAGCACCGGCATCAGGGTTCTTGAAATTGCCTCGATACCCTTGTTGACTCCGCGGTATATTACGTAGGAAACCAATGCGAGGGCTATTACGGTATATATAATAGGCTCTACGGGCGAGGTTATGAAATCGGTGAAATAGCTGTCGGCGGTGGCGTCCATTCCGTGCCCGGTCACAAAAATCTGGGTATACTTAATCACCCATCCGGCTATCACGCAGTAATACGGCAGGATGAGGAATGGCACAAGGCTGGCAATGATACCCAATGGCTTGAATGGCGGATACATTCTCCTGTATGCCGTTAGCGGGCCCTGCTTGGTGCGCCGGCCGATGGCTATCTCCGAAGTGAGGAGCGCAAATCCGAATGTGAGCGCGAGAACGATATATACCACAAGGAAGAGTCCGCCGCCGTCCTTGGCCGCCAGGTAGGGGAACCTCCATATATTTCCGAGGCCCACGGCACTGCCCGCCGCCGCCAGCACGAAACCCAAACTTCCTGAAAATGAACTACGTTGTTTAAGCATGATGAAAAATTGATTTAGTATTTATTGCGCCTAACGGCGTTTGAGTTTAAACAAAAATTACCATGAATTATCATAAATTACCATAAATAATTATTTAGCAATTTTTGATAATACTAAATCCTTTTCAAATTGAAAAGGATTTCATTATTCATCAAAATTAATGTTTCTACAAAGGTTTCCACGTCCCTCAATAACTCTTTTCTCAAAATCATCGTCGAGTTTTCCGGATACAGAGTTGAAAAAAACTGTAAGATCTTCCTTTTCCATAGTGAAAAATTTTAAAAGTTTTATGCAAAAATATCAATAATTATCGGAAAAAACAAGAAACTATTTTCCCTGATAATCTATCAGCGTAAGCACCTCAGTGCCTTCCAGCGCCTTGGCGTAATTCAGTTCGGGCAAACCTATAACACCAAGACAGCAATCCACTGTGGCGCCGCATTTCTCCATGAGTTTCCTGGCGGCGGCGAGAGTTCCGCCTGTGGCCACGAGATCGTCGATGAGGACCACATTGTCGCCGGACTTCACGTCAGAGAGCTGAACCTCGATCTCGGCGGTACCGTATTCAAGGGCGTAATCCTGCGATATGGTCTTGCCTGGGAGTTTTCCCTTCTTGCGGATGATGATGAACGGAATGCCAAGCCTCTCGGCAATGGCGCCTCCAAAAATAAAACCCCTCGCCTCAAGCCCGGCAATGGCGGTCACCTTGTTTTTTCTGCCCCTAACAATCTCGCAAAAAGCGTCGATACTCTCCCTGAACGCCTCAGGATTCAGCATCAAGCCTGTAATATCATAAAAGAGAATACCAGGCTTAGGGAAGTCGGGCACTCTGCGTATAGCGTTATCTATCAGTTGTTTGTTCATGGTGTATATAAAAAGTTTTTATTGAAGCAAATGTATTAAAAAAAATTGTAATTTGATATACTAATCATCAAAATTACTATGTATAATTTTTGTCCACGTAATGTTTACTTTTCCGACACAAAAGTATTGGTAATAACTGAGTGACGTTTAATAATTTTGCAAACGTCATAAAAATTATATACTAACAAAAACTTAAATATATGGAAAATAAAATACCATGTCCGTTTTGCGGTGAGCTGATAATGCCATCAGCTAAAAAATGCAGATTCTGTGGCGAATGGCTTGAGAATCCTCCAAAGCAACAAGTCCCTCAGCCTCCGCAATATTCAGCTCCGGAACCACAACCTGCAATGCCAATACCTGCACCGCCCCAGTTGCCGGAAACTCCAAAGAAAGTTTTGAGCGACAGAATCACTATAGACACCATGAAGGAAGTTTTCGGAAAAATATTTCCGATGAAAAATATCGCCTGGGGTGTGATATTCGCAGTGGCCATTGTTATGATAACTGATATTACATGTCTGGCAGGCGAATACACAATGGGAAATGATAATTACGACATTTTTGGAAAATTCGTATTAGCTTTCATGGAAAGCGGTTTCCTGTATGCAATATGCAAAAACCTGAAGGAATACAATCATAACTATTCGCTCCTGATAATGCCACTGATAGCTTTGAAAATATTAAGGAGCCTAATAGGATTCGATTTTGTAACAAGCATAATATTAAACGGTTACATTGCGTTGGCTGAATCGGTACTTGCACTAATTCTTATAATAAAGATTCGGAAAAAATACGATGGAAGACTCCGAAACATAGCCTCTTGGAGTATGCCGGTGGCTATCATCTACATGCTGGCAGCTGTTATAAGTATTGCCATCAGCATTCTGTATACATCCAACGATACTATGTGGATTACATACGCCCAGTATACAAGAGCCGAAATGATAGGAGGCGGTGCCACATCAGATATTATTCTTGGAATTCTGTATATTATAATTTATCTGAAGGCAGGTAAAATATTCAAGAACGATACATCTTCCAAATAACCAACCAACTAATAGCAATAATATGAAAAACAATATATCAGCAATCTGTATCATTGTATCAGTAATTGCACTCACATCATGCAACACAATGGATGTCAATAACATAAAAGGAGAATGGATTTGCGACAATCCAAGTTTAACATGGAATCTTGAAAAGAAAGGCGAAATAGGAGGAACCTGCGAAGGCGGTGAATTCTGGTGGTTTGCCAAAGGCGGAGTATTATATTTCGCCGACTACAAAGCTGAAATAGTAGGCCAATGGAAATTCAAGACAGACGGAAAGTCTCTAACAGTAAGCCCAACTTACGACGAATCGAAGTCTATTGTATTCCATAGAGGCAACTCATCGGTATCGTCAGGAAACAGCAATGCCGGAATAGAGGTAGCAAGAAGAGCAGCGAATCTCATAAACAGCAACCGCAACTATTCGGGCATGACAAAGGAAACCACTAAAAACCAACTGGGATTTTCAAACAACATGTTTAACCAGATAGGCAACGGTCCAGGCTACAAGGTATACGAAGTTGACATGAACGACATAGACTGTGGAGAAAACATCAGCCTTATTCGTCAGATATATAAAATCAACAACAAACGCCAAAATGTTGAGGTTTTTGCCCAACACCTCAATACAAGGCAAGCTGAAGCTGTAGCCCAAAACTTAAAAACCGAATTTGAAAAGAAAATCGGCGATAAGATGTACAGCAACAGAATGACAATCGACATTGGCGAAGGATGGACTATGAACGGTTTCCAATATTTCAGCATGATCGGATACAATTCATACGCCATTGGATACAGCGACAATGATGTAATAATTATAGTAGGATTTTCAGCTGCATCAATGGGAGATTTTATCGGCATTCCATTCGGTGACTAAAAAAACATAAAATTAATGAAATTTTCTGCCCACTTCTGCCGTAATGTGGCATAAGTGGGCATTAACTTTGCCCGTATAATCAAACAACAAAACTGCAATGTGCGCAACATCCATCCATATAGGAAAACTTATAAAGCAAGTGATTGAAGCCAAGGGAATTAAGGTCTCGTGGCTGGCCAAGATGCTGTGCTGTTCACGTAGCAATATTTACAAGATATACGCCAAAGAGAATATCGACGTGGAACTGCTGATAAGGATTTCAAGACTTTTGGATCATGATTTCTTCTTGGATATTTCGGAAATAATGAAAAAGTAATTTTGCATTATGGGAATAATAAACTATATTTGCGATAATAAAAAACGTTATCACTATGGAAGCAACAATTGATACAAAACCATACCTAAGTCCTTTTAATGGTCTGGACATCAATATCTTGGAATGCATTTACAAAGATCTTGGCGAGATGATCTCTCGTCTGAAATCCCCCAAAAAATCCAAGAAACCAGCCCGCGAGAAAACAATCGACGAACTAATGGCTCAGGAAGAAGAACTTACCGAGGAGGAGAAATTGCGCCTGTTGGATTCTGTGGCAGGCTCTTGGAAGGATATGCCTGAGGATTTATTTCAGGAGATATATGATTCAATAAACGAACCTTATTACGACGAAGAACGCGAAAATAAATTTTTAGAACAATTCTTAGAGCAATGAAAAAATATTTACTTGATACAAATATACTTTTATTTTTGACAAAAGAAAAGTATAATATAAAGCAAAAAATACAACAAGTCGGAACTGATAATTGCTATGTATCAGAAATATCCATTGCAGAATTGAGATATGGCGATACATATTCAAAACTAAAAGGATTTTACCGCCCTTACGAGTCAGAGATAATTCAAAAGATGTTCAAAATCGTTCCCGTCAGCAGAAGTCTCGATATGTATGCTGATGAAAAAGCGCGACTAAAATCTATCGGCCGACCAGCACACAACCCGTTAGACTTAATGATTGGCTGTACCGCTGTTGTCAACAACATGATAATGGTAACCGAGAACGAAAAGGATTTTGAAAACATCACTGGAATCAAAATCGAAAACTGGGTAAACAGAGAGTAATGCTTCACGACAATTACGCACGATATTTCTGGCTGATAGACTTTGTATATCGCAAGGGCAAAGTCACTTTCAGAGAGATAGATAAGGCCTGGGAAAAATCATCCCTCAACACCAACGGCGAGCGCCTTCCCAAGAGGACTTTTCACCGCTGGAGAGACGCCGTGCAGTCGAATTTCGGAATCCTCATCTCCTGCAACCGCAACGACGATTACCGCTATTTCATCGAGAACTCCGACGAGCTGGAGCGCAACAGCCTTATGTTCTCGCTAATCAACTCTATGACGATAAACAACCTTTCTTCCGAAATCAAAAACTCCCACAAACGCATTCTCCTTGAAGAGGCACCGTCGGCAAATGTCTGGCTTAAGGACATCTTGGAGGCAATGCGTGACTCGTCAGTACTTACAATCACTTACGCCGACCCTTGGCGCCGACATATCGAGGAACACACATTCGACTTTGAGCCATACGCCGTCAAGATCTTCAAGCGCCGCTGGTACATTATCGGCAAGATTGCGGGCGATAGCGAGATCCAGCGTTATCCTCTCGACAGGATCAACAACCTCACCGTAACCGACAGAACATTCGAAATGGATGAGGACTTCGACGGCAAGGAATATTTCCGCGACTGTTACGGAATACAAACCGACCAAAGGTTTCCGCCTCAGAAAGTTGTCATCAAATTCGACCACCAACAGAGAGGCTACATCCGCTCTCTCCCACTCCACTGGACACAGAAGGAAATAGAGACCACCGACGATTACTCCGTCTTCGAATACTACCTGAAACCAACCTACGACTTTGAGCTCGAGATCCTTGCCCAAGGCGAGAGCTTCACAATCATAGAGCCCGAATGGATGAGGCAGGAAATGGCAGTGTATGGGAAGACAATATGGGAGATGAATAAATAGTTATCGAACAGATAACACAAATGACCAGATCTTAAAAAAAATCAGTGAAAAATCTGTGTTATCCGTGTCATCAGTGCGAATATAAATAATCAATAATCAAAAATGCAATTAAGCACAAGAACATCTCAATTCACGGATTCAGTAATCCGCCGAATGACAAGAATAGCGCTGAAATATGGCGCAATAAACCTCTCACAAGGCTTTCCCGAGTTTGATCCTCCGCGCGAGATCACCAACCGCCTTGCCGAGATTGCTAATATCGGTCCGCACCAGTACGCCCTAACCTGGGGCGCCAAGAATTTCCGCGACGCCGTGGCCCACAAGCACGAGCATTTCTCAGGAATCAAAATCGATCCCGAGAGCGAGATTGTAGTTACCTGCGGAAGCACCGAAGCTATGATGGCCTCTATGATGACCGTCTGCAACCCCGGCGACAAGGTTATCATCTTCTCCCCTTTCTATGAGAATTATGGAGCTGACACTATCCTCTCAGGTGCCGAGCCGATATACGTTCCGCTTAATCCGCCCGACTTCTCATTCGACCGCGAGACCCTCGAAAACGCATTCCAACAGGGTGCAAAGGCCATAGTAATCTGCAACCCGTCGAATCCAAGCGGAAAAGTATTCAAGCGCGAGGAATTGGAATTCATAGCCTCGCTTGCCATAAAATACGACACCTATGTAATCACCGACGAGGTTTACGAGCACATAATCTACGCCCCGGCAAAGCACGTCTACATGCAGTCGTTGCCGGGAATGAGGGAACGCACGATAATCTGCAACTCTCTCTCCAAAACCTACTCAATAACAGGCTGGCGCTTGGGTTATGTGATAGCCTGTCCCGAGGTGATAGACCGTGTAAAGAAAGTCCACGACTTCCTTACCGTTGGCGCTGCCGCTCCGCTTATGGAAGCCGCAGTGGTGGGTCTTAATTTTGGCGACGATTATTACGAGAACCTTGCCGCCCACTATCAGAAAATGAAAGACACATTTGTAGGCGGAATCAGAGACCTCGGCTTCAAGTTCACCGATCCCGAGGGCGCATATTTCGTTTTGGTTGACGTAAGCGAGTTCGGCGTAAACGACGACGTTAGTTTCTGCGAATGGATGGCCGAGCACGTAGGCGTAACCGGTGTCCCCGGCTCAAGCTTCTTCCGCGAAAACATCAACTACCTGGTCCGCTTCCACTTCGCCAAAAATGAGGAAAACCTCAAAGAGGCAGTAAGAAGATTGGGAAAACTGAGGGAGAAAGTCGCAGAGGCTGGAGAGGTTAGTTGGAGGTAGAAATCTAAAATGTGACTAAACCACTGGGGATTAGGATTTTAGTCACATTTCTTATTTGTTTTATCACATTTTTCCATAGTTTTTCGTGAGAGTTATCACATTTTTCTATGGTTTTTCGTGGGAGTTATCACATTTTTCTATGGTTTTTCGTGATTTTTATTTGGGAAGATTAGAAATTATCGACATCCCAATCCAATAAATCACTATCGGTTTCAGTTGCGAAATGCCAATTAGCCTTCAACTCTTCTTCTGTGAAAGATTTATTTTGGAATTGCTCACCAAGCAACAGAGCGAGCATTTCATCAAGAATCTCTGACTTCTTTTCTAAATCTTTAGAGAAAAACGTCTTCACAAAATCATAACCCAAGGCAAAGCTCATAGAACTTTCCTTAACTCCCGAATAAGAGTTGATCAGTTTCTCCAAATTAAGACGATAAGTAATCAAAGCATTGAAAAACGATCCAGGCCTAAAAGACCTATCATTATCCAACATCTGAATCCAATCTTCAGTTTCGCAGAATTTGGATTTTACAATCTCTGCAATTTTTGCTTTAGCGGAAACCTTGAATTCAGACGAATAATGTCGGCTCCTTAAACCAAACCTTCCGAAAGTCTCATCAATAGTTGATAAAACCTTCCCCTCGTCATACTCCGCATTATTGAAAGCACAAATAGCGGAATACAACCTCTTCATTCTTACTTGGTCGGAATGAGGAATCTTAGCAAATTCGGAATCATCACTAAGATCTTTTCGAAAATAGAAAAGACTAACGTAAGATTTTATCAGCTGCTTAGCGTCCCAGATAGTTGGGGTTTCGGAAAGATTGTATTTTGACATAAATTCTATTATTATAGTTATTCTCCTTTATAGAATCCATTATCGCTCATTTCGGCCCAAGTGGCATACATTTCCTCGTAATGAAGTTTAATGAATTCTTGAATTATACGAATCTCCTTATCTTTAAGAATTCCTCTTTTTTGTAAAATGGAATCACCATTTTCCTTTACGAAAAACTTTGCGGCTATCGATTGAGTCAATGCGTCATCGCTTGCGTGAACGTGCATACATTCCAAAACACATTTGGCTGTGAAATAAAGAATATATCCTGCTACTTTAAAATTATAATACTTCGGCATATTCTTTAATATATTTAATGCTTTCTGTGAAATGTTTTTTTGCAATATGTAATTGAATATCATCCATATTGGTTTCAATAAGAGTTCCATCCTCCATAAAGACAGCTACTCCATCACCATAATTCAAGTTGACAACTTGATATCCGAAATCGTATTTAGTAGTAGCATATCCCGCTATTATTACGTCGGCCTTATATGCAATCTCTTCTTTTGTCATCATATCTAATCTCAATATTTTTAATTGGTTTCAAGAAACTATCTCTATCAATCAACAACTCATCCAATGTTGAAAGCATATCAATATATTCCTCTTCAGGCTCCTCCCAACATTTGAATTTTGTCATTACGGCAATATATCCAATTTGAGGCCTGAAATCAGTAACATTTAAATACTTATCCAAAGCCTTCGACGATATCATCTTAATCCTTGTGTCCCGAAACTCAAAGATAGTGTATCGTCCCTCACTGGATAAATATAATGTTTCGTTGTCGTCCATAGTTTTATCTTTTCCGCAAATATAAAGAAAAACAAATTGAATCACAAAAAAAAATTACCGCGTAGATTGATTCAATTAAAATTTATACCACGACACATTACACCTCTACCCTGTCCACTCAAAACAATCCCACAAAAATCATCATCAGCCTTCTCTATAGAATCGAGAAACATCTGAGTTTTGCTGACATTCTTAGTCTCAGAGACAGACTTATCTGAATTGTTGGCAATACAAGACGAAAGAAAAGTAACACAAATCTGTATTAACCTTTCGTCATTTATAGATTCCAACAAATCAACACATCGTTTCGTGTTTTCTTTAATGCTGGTTGTAACCATAGAAATATATTTTATTTGTTCCGCAAATATAAAGAAAAACAGATTGATTGACAAAAAATATCGAAGATAATAATTCGATTTTATCAATTTTGATTTATCTTTGCAAAGACAATCATAAACTTACAGCTATGAATACAATGACATTAACATTCGACACTCCAGACCCAACGTTGTTCGACGTCAAGGCTTTCAAGGAAACTATGTACGAAATGGCGAAACAGTTTTTCGCAAAGTTTTCTGATACTTCAGCAAAGGAAGAGGTAAAAGAAAACAAAAGTGATATGAGTTTTTTTGATGAGTTTGACAAAAATGGCGGTTGGGGCGACGACCCTCGCGATCCTCACGAGATTGCAGATGAGTTACACGATTCAAGATATAATAGAGATAGAACTATAGAGCCTTGGTAAAATGAAATATTTACTTGATACAAATGTTCTTATAGCAATGTTCAAAGGATCACAAAGCATAAGAGAAAAAATTATGCAGGTTGATCCCAGCAATTGTATTGTATGCGAATTAACAATAGGAGAACTTTTGATAGGAGCATATAAAGGTGGGGACAAACGTCAATGGGCTCAAGTTGAGACAACCAAAAAGAAATTCAAGTTGTTGCCTGTCACTTACGGAATTATTGACCTATATGCCCGTAATAGGGCTATTGTGGAATCTCAAGGTAAAAAAATTGATCAGATAGACCTACTTATTGGTAGTACAGCGGTTTTTCACAATTTAACTATAGTAACTCACAATACTAAACATTTTGAACGCATTCCAAATATCAAAATAGAAGATTGGGAGAAATGAAATCGGTTACTCATAATTAAATTATTTATACGAAGTCCTTTCGTGAAGATTTCTGAAACTTTCAATTGTCTCATCATTAAGAACACCTTCATCCCAAAGACGGTTGAGTTCTTCGTCAGCTTTCTGAGCAAAGAAATCAGATATCAAATTTTTAAGCATAACAAGTGTTTTCTCATCCTTGACAAATGAAATCATATTCAAAATATCATTCTGAATGCTATTTGTTGATGAAAATTCCATAGTTATGAGTTTTATTTCGCAAAGTTAAACAAAAAAACGCACTCTGTCAAAAAATATTTTTGAGAGAGTGCGCTTGTAAACTCTTTACGAGTTGATGATGACTTAAACAACAAAGCTAACAATCCAATTGCATATAAAACTCAGTGCCAGAATCATCTAATCGAGCTCCAAAATCATCGCATACATCGCTAAGAATATCCCAGGCTTCATCAACGTCATCCCAGTCATCAAGATAAACATTAACACCATAATAATCGTCTCCATAATACCATTCATCATCGTAATCGATATCAGCATTATCAAGAGCACGTTCAATGGCATTATAAAATTTTTTGTGATACCTACTCATAATAAGATATTTTTTATTCTTCCTACCTTTTTAACACGGTTGTCGGTAAAATTCCGTTCTATCCGGAATCATCTATCTAATCACTCAGAAAGGAAAAAACAAAAAAATGGTGCGGACCATCTACTCACATTCACGGAGAGCGTAGGAAAGAACTCCGCCCTAATCCATAGATAAAAAGTCCACACCTTGAGGTGCGAACATTAATTATCTGGACTAGGCATATATTCTCTCCATCCGCTCAAAAATCCTTTTGAACGTTGAGCATTGTTTTTATCTTTGGTCAAAACCTAAGTTTCCTACGCTTTTGTTTTGAATGTGATAAAATAGCTAATGCCAAATATTTTTATAAAGGCAAATATAAAGGATTGTTTTGGAATTTGCAATATTTTTGAGAATTTTTTTTGCCTGGACGTGGAAACTTTTCTGGAAAATCTGAATTTAAGATAAATAACCAATAATTTGCTCCTTCAAAACAGGAATGTCATCAGTAATGACTTCCCAAACCACTTCATGATCAACAGCAAAATAATCGTGTACAAGAATATGGCGCATTTTTTCAATAACACGCCAAGGTGTGTCAGGATGAGCGTCTTTAAATTCATTGGTTATTTTATATGCGGCTTCACCAATTATCTGTATATTATACACAGTAGCGTGAAGTCTCATACTATCATTTATCAATTGCTCATAATCAACTCCTTGTGTGTATTCTTGGACTTTTGCAATAGCTGACAATATATGTTCCAATCTTCCGGAATCTTTAACTTGCTCTCTCATAAATCAAAATTTTATCATTATTTACAGATTTTTCAGCAAAAGGCAACAAACAGCCTTCTTTAACCAAGTCAACTGGTCGCTTTAGTATATCCTCAAGATCAACCATCATTGAAAAGAACGATAATCCCATTTTGACTCCTGGTGTTATCCTTACCATTAAATCCACGTCACTATCTGCCCGTTCTTCATTTCTTGAAAACGAGCCAAACAACCAAACCTTATCTACAGGTTTGGATTTGAAGTAGCCGATGATTTTATTTATGATAGAAGTATTCATAGCATTTTCTTTTGACGCAAATATAAACAAAAAACGCACTCTTTCAAAAAAAAATTTGAGAGAGTGCGTTTTTACTATATCTAACGTCTTGGAGACGTTGCAGGGCTATTTGCCAGTCCGTCTCTACTACTTCTTGTTTGCTACGGCAGACTTCTCGATCTCGAGGCCGGCCTTGTAGGTCTCAATGTACTTGTTGAAGCCTTCTACCTCCTCTGGGGTTGGAGCAATCTCTACGCCAGTGTTGCCGCCGAATACCTTGGTCTCCAGCCAGTCGGCGAGGTTCAGGTTCTTGTCGTTGTTGACAACGTAGGCAGCCAAAAGAGCGATACCCCAGGCACCACCC
>JAZUEG010000505.1:0-7026 GCA_045640025.1 Bacteroidales bacterium | reverse complement strand
GTAACAGTAGCCAAGGAGATTGAGCTCGAGGACCCATTCATGAACATGGGCGCACAGCTCGTTAAGGAGGTTGCATCAAAGACCAACGACCTCGCCGGCGACGGTACCACAACAGCTACAGTTCTTGCTCAGGCTATCGTAAGCGTTGGTATGAAGAACGTGGCAGCAGGTGCCAACCCAACCGACCTGAAGCGCGGTATCGACAAGGCCGTTGCAAAGGTAGTAGAGGCCCTGAAGGCAAACTCTGAGGAGGTAGGCGACGACAACTCTAAGATTGAGGCTGTTGCACGCATCTCTGCCAACAACGATCCAGAGATCGGCAAGCTCATCGCCGACGCTATGGCCAAGGTAAAGAAGGAAGGCGTTATCACTATTGAGGAGGCCAAGGTTGCTGAGACTTCAGTAAACGTGGTAGAGGGTATGCAGTTCGACAGAGGCTTCATCTCTCCTTACTTCATCACCGATACCGAGAAGATGGAAGGCGTTTACGACCGTCCATACATCCTCATCCACGACGAGAAGATCTCTATGATGAAGGACCTCATGCCAATCCTCGAGCCTGTAGTAAGCCAGGGCCACTCACTCGTAATCATCGCTGAGGACGTAGCCGACGAGGCTCTCGCAACATTGGTAGTAAACCGTCTCCGCAACCCATCGTTCAAGGTGGCTGCCGTAAAGGCTCCAGGCTTTGGCGACCGCAGAAAGGAGATGCTCCAGGATATCGCTACACTTACAGGCGGTACCGTAATCACAAAGGAGATCGGCATGAAGCTCGAGGAGGCTACTCTCGACATGCTCGGTACCTGCGAGAAGGTTACAATCAACAAGGAGAACACAACCATCGTAAACGGCGCCGGCGACAAGCAGGCTATCGCTGACCGCGTTGCCTCTATCAAGGCTCAGATCGAGAAGTCAACTTCTGAGTACGACAAGGAGAAACTCCAGGAGAGACTTGCCAAGTTGGCAGGCGGTGTGGCAGTAATCTACGTAGGCGCTGCATCAGAGGTAGAGCTCAAGGAGAAGAAGGACCGCGTAGAGGACGCTCTCCACGCTACACGCGCAGCTGTTGAGGAAGGTATCGTACCTGGTGGCGGTGTTTCATACATCCGCGCAATATCAGCTCTCGACGGCCTGAAGGGCGACAACGAGGACCAGAACACCGGTATCGCAATCATCAAGCGCGCTCTCGAGGAGCCTTTGCGTCAGATTGTTGCCAACGCTGGCGAGGAGGGTTCTGTAGTTGTTCAGAAGGTAAAGGACGGCAAGGGCAACTTCGGTTACAACGCATTCTCAGGCGTTTACGAGGACCTGAAGGCTGCCGGCGTTATCGACCCAACCAAGGTATCACGCGTGGCCATCGAGAACGCAGCATCAGTAGCCGGCACATTGCTGACCACCGAGTGCGTAATCGCCGACAAGAAGGAGGACAAGCCAGCCGCTCCAGCTATGCCTAACCCAGGCATGGGAATGTACTAGGATTATAGGTTAATAAATAATAATTTGTAAAATCCTCCGGCACTCAAAAAGCGTCGGGGGATTTTTTGTATATAAATTTTTTTACATTATATTTGCGACATAAAATCAACAAACTATGAAAGCTACAAAAATAATAACTGCCATATCACTTCTGATGAGCCTGACATTAGCTGCCCGGGCCCAAAACGACAAATGGTTCGATGAAAACGGCAAACTCCTGCCAAAATACATCGATTCCGAGACCGGACTTCTGGCCGACCAGTACCTTCCCGATGCCTACGAATTCAAATCCATCGACGAGGCCATGGCCATGCCCGAGCGTGTGCTCAAGCTCAATCTCGCCGAGCAGGGCCTTACGGAGATGCCTCAGGAGCTGTTTCTGTTCACTAATATGGTGATGCTCGATATCTGGGGCAATCAGATAAGTGAAATCCCGGACGACATCCAGGAGCTGTCCAGCCTGCAATACCTCTCCATCAACAACAATCTCATCAAGCAGGTGCCGCCCTCGATTGGCACACTCAAAAACCTGATAATGTTGAATTTGGAGGGCAATCAGCTGATGGCGCTTCCCGACGAGATCACCTCGCTCACCAATCTCCAGTACCTTGTGCTCAAGGGCAATCAGCTGCAGAGGTTGCCAGCTAATATGCACAATCTCATCAAGTTGGCGGATCTCTCGGCAGCTGATAACAAGATATCTGAGCTCCCAAAAAACATTGGACTTTTGCCCGAACTCCAGAGCCTCGACATATCGGCCAACGAGATTGCCAGCCTGCCCGAATCTATGGGCAAGATGCAGACTCTCATGATATTCGATGCCCACCAAAACCGGATTTCAGCCATTCCCGAGGATTTCTGCAAGCTCACCCAGCTGCCATATCTCGATCTCAGCGGCAACAACATAAAAACTTTGCCCAAGAATTTTGGCAAGATGGCGTTTCTCCAGATGCTCGATTTAGCTGATAACAAACTCACACAGCTGCCCAACTCGATAGGCGAGATGCGCATGATGCAGGATATCAACGTATCCAACAACATGCTCTCATCCATCCCCAAGACCATCAGCAACTGGACATTTATATCGTCTATCAATCTACAGGACAATCAGATACAGAAACTTCCCGACATGGGCACGCTGCAGGCTCTTAGGGAACTCAACATCAGCGGCAACAAGTTGGGCACCATTCCGCAGTTCATCACCAAGCTCATGATGCTCGAGAAGTTTAGTGCAGCTGATAACAATATATCTGAGCTGCCCGACAATATGGGTTCCCTCTCAAATCTTGAGGAACTTCAGCTGCAAAACAACAATATCGAGACTCTGCCGCAGTCGCTTCTGAGGCTCGACAGATTGCAGAACCTCAACTTGTCGAACAATCAGCTGACAGAATTTCCGCCTTATTTCTCAAGGCTGGAACAGTTGAACGACCTCAATCTCGAAAACAACAAATTCTCAGAGGATACGCGCAACAACATCCGCGCCTCATATCCTCAGGCAAAGTTGTAGCTGAGAGCTTAACGAAATCAAAAATCAAAAATCAAAAATTAAAAATCAAAAATGAAAATAAGAACCGGATTCGGATACGACGTACACAAGCTGGCCGACAATCTGCCATTTTGGCTGGGCGGCATCAAGATAGAACACACAAAGGGAGCGGTTGGCCATTCCGACGCCGACTGCCTGATTCATGCCATCTGCGACGCACTTCTTGGCGCCGCCAACAAGCGTGACATCGGTTACTGGTTTCCTGATACAAGCGCAGAGTTTAAAGGCATAGACTCAAAGATTCTGCTCAAGAAAACCTGCGACATTATCCGCGAGGCAGGCTACAAGATTTCGAACATCGACAGCACCATCTGCCTTCAGAAACCCAAGATAAAGGACTACATTCCTACAATGCAGGAAACCCTGGCCAGGGTGATGGAAATAGACCTCGACGACATTGCCATAAAGGCCACCACCGAGGAGAAACTCGGATTCACCGGCCGCGAGGAAGGCATTGCCGTATACGCAACGTGCTTGATTTACAAATAATATTAATTACGAATTACGAAATCCGAATTACGAATGCGCCCATTCGGATTTCGTAATAGAAATGCATTCGGATTTCGTAATTCGTAATTCGTAATTCGTAATTAAAGACAAAATGGATCTTTCAAAATTAGTTACCAACAAGCGAATATTAAAATCGCTCTGCAGCGAGCTCAAGGACCAAAGACGATCAAGGACGCCAAAGACTATCGACGACCTCTGGGCAAAGATGCTGTCAGATTATATTTTGGGGCAGTTTAAATTCAAGCTGCCGACCGACAACAGCATCGAGAACACCATGGACGACCTCAAGGCCATGCTCGCCGAGTTTGATATCAACGGCCTCCGCATTCACGAGAAGGAGCGCAGATACAATGGCATCTGGGCCACCAACAACAGTTTCATGCAGCTTGAGACATGTGTCATCAATTTCAAGAATTTCAATGTAAAAGCACAATATGATCCCGACGGCAGAATATGCAGCTGGACTCATCTCAGCATAGCTTTCGAGAATTCGCATGGATATTACAACTGCGAAAACGAGGCTTGCGACAAGATGGATCTCCGCCGCATGGTTACGATGCTCATTAATCTCGACAACGCCATCGACGATTTCCGCGACAATCTCTGGCCCAAGATGAAACAGGAGGTTCAGAAACAGCAGAAAATGACCGAGATGGCCGAAAACACCATCGAGTTGCTGGTAAAAGGAAAAATGCAGGGCAACGGAATCCCTTACGTATTGGAGAAACAGAAAATCAGGGTTAAGGCTTCGTTCGATATCGGCAAAAACCAGATGGTGGAAATGGCCATCAGCCACAAGAATTTTGCGCAGGAGCTCGATAAGATAATTGACACTGTAAAACAGCTGAAGAGTTTCATCGAGAACGCCGACATGCAGATCCGTATCAAGCCATTGGGCAATAATAGTTATTATAAGCACTGGCTCAATACGGAAATTCCGCAGTCCGGCGATTACGAGGAATAAATATTTCCCGCCATTAGCTGCCTAACTTACCTTGATACCCATAATGGTGGTATCGTCCATCTGGACGGTGTTGCCTCTCCATTCCGAGAATCGCTTGTAGAGCAATTCGCTCTGCTCATCAAATGACAGCTCCGAATTCTCGACAAGCATATCGCGGAATCTTTTGGCCATAAACTTGCGGCCGTGTTCGCCTCCGAACTGGTCCTGATAACCGTCGGAATAAATATATATAGTTGTTGGAGTAGTAATGTCGATCTCGTGACAGGTAAATGTGCGGGTCTCCTCTTTCTGAATGCCGCCAATGGAATTCAGGTCGCCGTTTACCTTCTCCACCTTGCCGTCCTGAATCAGGATAAGGGGATTTTTGGCGCCGGCATACTGGAGTGTGTGGTTGGCCTTGTCTATTACCACCACAGCGCCGTCCATGCCGTCGTTGTTTTCGGTGGTCTCCTGCTGAAGTGTGGATCTCACCAGATTATGGAGTTCGCCGAGAATGTGTCCGGGGTCGGTAATTTTCTGCAGGTTAACTATCTGATTCATAAACGCATCGCCGAGCATGCTCATGAATGCGCCCGGCACTCCATGGCCCGTGCAGTCTATTACGGCCAATATCAGCTTGCCTCCCTCGTCTTCTGCGGCGTCCTTGCGGCGGAATAGCGATGGCGGTTTCTGGTTCTTGACCTCGCTGAACCAATAAAAATCGCCGCTCACCACCTCCTTGGGGTGAAAATATACAAATCCATCCTGAAAATGTTTCTTTATGAAATCCACATTAGGCAGCATGGCGTGCTGTATGCGGCCTGCGTAGTTGATGGATGAGCTTATCGATTCGTTGATGGCCACAATCTCCGCATTGCGCACACGCACCTCCTCGTTGGCCTGTTCCACAATCTCCTTCTGACGGGTAATCTCCTCGTTTTTCTGGTTTACCTCCTCGTTGGTCTTGGTGAGCATCGCGTTCATCTGCTTGGCCTTGCGGAAGTTGAAAATTACGTATACAAGGAATAATGCCACCAATACCGAGAACACAATTATGAATGTGTAAATGGTCTTGGATCGCTTGAGAGCCTGCTCGGCCTTGGCCAGCTCGGCGTCCTTGCCCTGTGTGGATAGCGAAACCTGGAGGTCGGAGAAGCTCTCGCTCTTCTTGGCCTGATAGAGGCGCTCGCTCGCATTGGAATACATTGCCAGATACTTGTAGGCGCTGTCCACTCGGCCCTGGCTGTTGAATACATCCGATATCAGCAGAAGCGCGTTTACCTCCTCGGCCAGCCACTGATTGTTTTGCGCCATATCGAGGGCGGTGCGTCCCTGCGATTCCGCTGTCTTGTAGTCGCCTTTTATGAAGCTGATACGGCCCAGTCGGTTGATTACCGAGGCGAGTCCCTCTATGGTGCCAAACGACTGGAAAATATTGGCCGCTGCTATGTAGTTGGCGTATGCCTTGGCGTTGTCGTCGTTCTTGAAATGCATGTCGCCCAGCTGACAGTAGATTTTGGCTATCTCGTACTTGTTGCCGGCTATGCGGTATTTGCTGATGGCCAGGTTCAGGCAGCTGTCCTCCTGGTCGTAGTCGTCGTTCATGTCGTATACCTCGGCTATGTAGCAGTATGACTGCGCCATCAGCAGGGGCTTGTTGATCCGGGTGGCCAGTTCCAGCGATTGGTTAAACTTGTCCATGGCCTTGTCGTACTGATAGTTGCGGAGCTCGGCTCGGCCCACCTTGCTAAGTGCCTCGGCTATGCCCTCCTCGCAGTTTACGGAGCGGAACATGGCCTCTGCCTTCATGAAATTCTGCATGGCCACTTCCTCCAGGTTCTGTATAAAATACGTGTCGCCTACTCTCATTATGGCATAGGCCGCCCTGGTGATGTCGCCGTTCGACATGAAGTTTACATACGCCTCGTGATACCTCTCCATGGCCATGTAATACACCTTGCGCTCATAGTAGATATCGGCCACTGCCTCGTTCCATTCGGCCATCTGCGATACGTCGCCTTCCTCGTTCATCATTCCGATGGCCTGTCCGGCGTATTCCAGGGCCAACTGGTCGTTGGTAATCTTGGTGATGTCATACATCTTCCTTAGGAAATAGAGGCGGTCGGCTATGGGCGCGCCGTTCTCTATGCAGGTCTGCAGCTTGCGGTCCAGGCTGTCGAGCTGGCTTTCCACAGAAGATCCGGCCATGGTTTTTCCTCCCGAAATCAATACCACAGCCAGCCAAATCACCGTTATATATCTAAATAAAGTCATGTTTTGATGCACATTCAAAAATTTATACTGGCTATCTGTATTGCATAATCCATGCCTTAATATGCCGGTGGAGAATTTTTTTAAGAAAAAAATTACTATCTTTGACACACCAAAACGCAAAAACGACACACAATATGAGGAAGATAATAATTGCGCTATTAGCTGCCATGGCCATATCGCAGGCCAGCGGACAGGCTCTTAAGAGCGGATTCGAGCACCTGAGAAACAACCGCTGCAACGATGCCGCCAAGGTATTCACCAAGGCCCTCGACAA
>JAZUEG010000504.1:0-3568 GCA_045640025.1 Bacteroidales bacterium | reverse complement strand
ATCATTGCTCTTGGCCTCGATGATCTCCATGAAGATGTTGCGGGTCTTGGCCTGACGGGCCACGCTGCGTGTATGGCGGTAAGAGATATACTCCTTGGCCACATCCTTGCGGCTGCTCTTCATAAGTTCCATCTCTACGCGGTCCTGGATCTCCTCCACGGTCATCTGTTTCTTGCCAGTGCATGCAATACGGTTAGTAATACGGTTGATGAGTCTCTCATCTTCTCCGGCCTCGGTCTTGAGCATAGCCTTGCGGATAGCCGCCGCAATCTTCTCCTCATTGAATCCTACTACTCTGCCGTCACGTTTCAATACGGTCTCAATCATTTCAGGTGTTTTGGTTTTAGCGTTCTTTGCTGTCTGTGATTCCATGTCTTAATGTTAAATAATAAGTATAAGGTTGATTAGGCGCAAAAGAAAAAGTCACTTTTTGTGCGTTTCATTCGCTATACAAAGTAATACAAAAAAAATTGCATTCGTGCAAAAATTCTCAACATTTTTTCAATGTTAGTTACGCTAAAAGCCATTCTGTGGAAAACTCCTATTGTATGCTGATAATCTTGTAGTTCTGAAAAATTAACAAATGTTGACAACTGCGATAGTGCGTTTTTTCCAAAGTTAAGTTTTTCGTGACGGGTGAAAAAAAGGGTAATTTTTCGGCGGATTTTGGGGAGAGAGAGCCTATTTTCTCTCTCTCTCCTTCATCAGTTTCTTGACGCTCTCCAGCTGCTGCTCCAGCTTGGAGAACTCGCGCGAGATGTCGCTGTTGTTGTGGTCTTCCTGAGAGCGCACCTCGTTGAGGCTGTCCACCACTATACCAACTATAAGATTTACAAGTATATAGGCAGCTAATATCACGTATGTTACAAAATATATCCAGGCCCAGGCATGATCCTGCATCACATCGCGGGTAAGGGCCGCCCAGTCGTCGAAGGTCATCACCTGCATCAATGTGAGGAACGACTGGTGAAGATTGGCGAACCGCTCGCAGGTGCCGCCGAACATCTCAACTCCTATAATGCCGTATATATAATATAGGAGTACAAAGAAGATGCTGGCCCATGATATCTGCGGCAGCGCGTAGATGAGCGCGTGGAAAATCCTCTTCATATTAGATGACCCTGAGATAACCCTGAGCAGGCGCAGCTCTCTCAGGATGCGGATGGCGCGTGCTCCCACAAGGCCCTCTATGCCGGTAAAGAAGCTGAGCGACGATATCACGGTTACTATCAGGTCAAACATATTCCAGCCGGAATCCTCGCCCACGAAAAATTGTTTGCCATTAGCTGCTATCTTCACCACAATCTCGATAACGAAGATCACGATGCTGATGTCGCAGAAACGGTTGAGCCAGAGCTCGGCCAGCGAATCGTCGGCCAGGTAGGTCATGGCGCCGGCGGCCAGGGCGTTCAGGATAATGAGGATGGTGATAAACTTGTCGGCCATGCGCGATATGCGCTGAAGCTTGGTCTCACGGCGTTTCTCGTCTACGGCGTTCACCGCGCCGGACTCGAAACCGTTGTGGTCGTAGCTCACAAAGCGGGCGCCCTCGCGCATGGTGATTCCATCGGGAGATATGGCCACTATGCGGCCGTTTTTCTTGCTGAATGTGTGGAGCTGACGGCCGTCAAGGCTTACAAGGCGATACGCATCGGCGCATTCCATCACGAAGAAATCGCGTCCAAAACCGCACAGACTGCCCGTCTGCCCGGCTACCGTATCTATGATTACGCCGTCGGAGCCGTAGAATTTTATGCTGTCAGCTTCCTGCTGTATGTAGGAGATTTTCATCTTATCTGCCGTTTATTTTCCGATAATACAATTGTTTGCGCAAAAATAAAAAAATAAATGTGGAAACAAAAATAATTATTACTACATTTGTACCGTAATTAATATGATACCAATAAAAGAAATACTGAATAAATGAACAATTTTGTACTTAATAATGGAGTAGAGATACCGGGCATTGGCCTCGGCACATGGCACAACACCGACGAGAAAACCGTAACAGAAACCATCTGCAATGCCCTGGAGGCAGGATACAACCACATAGATACTGCCGCAGTATATGGCAACGAGAGATTCATAGGATCGGCGATAAGGCAATGCGGCATCGAGAGGGAAAAAATTTTCATCACGAGCAAAGTATGGCGCACCGAGCGCGGATACCAGAAGACTCTACGCGCTTTCAATAATACCATCAACGACCTTCAGGTAGACTATCTGGACATGTATCTGATACACTGGCCCGCATCGCACAACAACTATGACAACTGGGCCGAGATAAATGCCGAGACCTGGCACGCCCTGGAGGACCTCTACAAGGCCGGCAAGATACGCGCCATAGGTGTCAGCAACTTCTGGCGCCATCATCTGGAGGCGCTGATGCAGATAGCCAACATCAAGCCGATGCTCAATCAGATAGAGCATCACCCGGGATACAGGCAGCAGGAGGTGGTGGATTTCTGCAAGCAGAACGGCATCCTCGTGGAGGCATGGAGCCCGCTGGGACGCGGAATGGTGCTCAACGACCCCACTCTTAAGCAGATAGCCGACAAATACAATGTATCGGTGGCCCAGGTGTGCGTGAAATGGTGCCTGCAGGACGGCATACTTCCGCTGCCCAAATCCACCAAGAAAGACCGCCTGGCAACAAACCTCCAGGTAGACGGTTTCACACTGTCGCAGGCCGACATGGACACAATAAATGCGATGAACCTTGGCAGCAGCTCGGGAAGTTTCCCCGACTCGCTCGACCAATAGCATATCTACTAACAAAAAACAGGATAATATGAAGAGAATTTTTGCAATTATCTGCATGGCCATAGTAATGATGGCTGCAGGACAGCAGGCAAGCGCCCAGTGCGCATTTCCCGACGGAACCCTGGGAATAAACCTCGGTTTTGGAGTAGGCACTTCGTCGGGCCACCACAACTACAGCAACCACTGGAGCGACAAGATGACAGTTCCATCATTCAATGTGGCCATAGACTACGCGTTTCTGCCCAATATCATCAACAGCAACGGATGCATCAGCGGCGGAGCATACGTATCGCTGGGCCACGCATCAAGCAAGGCCGGCGACTGGAAAGACATGGTAGGCCAGTGGAAGGTGGGCACACGAGGCGCACTCCACTACACATGGGTACGCAATCTCGACACCTACGCCGGTGTGGGCATAGGCGCCAAGCACGAGGGCTGGAAGGGCAAACACATTGCATCCGGCGACAAGACTCCAAAGGACAGCAAGACCGATTTCGACGGTTACGGTTTTGGCGGAGCAAGATACATAATGGGCAATTTCGCCGTATACAGCGAGCTATGCACCACCAACTTCGCATGGTTTCAGATAGGAATATCGCTTATACTTTAGCCAGCTAAAACAGAATACCTGCCGAGACCATAAAACAGGCCCCGGCATCATGAATATGCGCGCATCCCAAATCGAACGCGAAACGGATGCGCGCTATTTTTGTGGTCTCTACTCCCAGACGCTCCTCGGCATAGAAGCCCGAGTATCCGGAGGCGCCCGCAGAATATCCCGCCATTAGCTGCAATACAGGCATAA
>JAZUEG010000503.1:0-8348 GCA_045640025.1 Bacteroidales bacterium | reverse complement strand
ATAGGTTGCCCTGTCACTGCCGTTCTGCTCGTATTCTACTATGTAATAACCCGTTAGCCACGCTTTTGCAGTAACGTGACGGTTGATTACAAGGCGTGCATTTTCTTGTAATGCGTCTTGCGTGTGGGTTATTTTATTTACTAATGCGTCGAAATTGAAATTCTCCATAGTGAAAATCCTGAAATTTTTATCCCAAAATCCTTGTCATAAGTTCTGCCTCCTGGCTGGATAGTTCCTTGAGGCGGGCAAAGATGTCGTCGCTCTTTTCGGGGGCCACGTATTTGTAGAACTCACGGGTGAATGGTATCTCGTATCCGGTCTTGGTTTTCTTGTCGTCTATCTTGGCCTTGGGGGCGTATGGATACACGTTTTTCTGCATATATTCGTCCACGCTCTGTGTGTAGGGCACTATCTCGGTGTCCTTTTTCTTGGTGGCGGGGTCGGTGATTGTGAGTTTCTGGTATTTGAAATACTCGTTGCTGAATACCTTGCTCTCCACCTGTAGGTCGCCCTCGGTGATTGTGCCGTCGCCGAAATTCAGATATGCCTGCTTTATCATCCTTCGGCACTGCTCCGAGATCTCCACACGCTTGTTGCCGAGGCTCTTGCGACGCTTCTCGTAGCATTTGGAGGCGTCTATCAGTTGCACCTTGCCCTCTCGCTGAGGGTTTTTGTTCTTGCTGATTAGCCATATATATGTTGCTATTCCGGTGTTGTAGAATAGGTCGTTGGGCAGTTGCACAATGGCTTCCAGAAGGTCGTTTTCCAGAAGGTATCCGCGGATGTCGCTCTCTCCGCTTCCCGCGTCGCCCTTAAAGAGGCTGGATCCGTTCTGGATGATTGCCATACGGCCGTTGTCCTTCAGTTTGGCCACGCCGTTTAGTAGGAAGAGCATCTGGCCATCGCCCACGGAGGGCAGTCCGGCGCCGAATCTGCCTGCCTCGCCCAGAGAGTGCTCCTTTTCTACAGCGGTCTTTGATGTCTTCCACTCTATGCCGAATGGTGGGTTGGATATTATGTAGTCGAATGTGTAGCCCGAGAATTGGTCGTCGCCCAGGGTGTCGCCCTGACGCATATTGTCGGCGTTGCCACCTTTTATCAGGGTGTCGGCCTTGGCAATGGCGAAGGTCTGGTTGTTGAGTTCCTGGCCGTAGGCTGTTATCTCGGCATCAGGGTCTATCTTCTGGAACCTCTCGGTGAGGCATCCGAGCATCTGGCTGGTGCCCATTGCCATATCGTAAATGGAGGCCACAATGCCGTCGTCGGTGAGTTCCTGCTCGCGGTCGCCAATCAGGAGTTCGGCCATCAGGTATATGATGTCGCGGGCGGTAAAGTGGGCTCCGGCCTGCTCGTCGTAACTCTCGGAGAATTTCCTTACGAGTTCCTCAAAGATGTATCCCATATCCACCGAGGAAACCTTGTCGGCGCCCAGGTCGGCCTTGGGTGTGCAGAATTCCTTTATTACGAGGTAGAGCAATCCGTTGTCGTCCATTTTCTGTATCTCGCGGTCAAAATCCATACGGTGTATTATGTCAACCACGTCCTTCGAGAATTGGTTGATGTACTGTACGAAGTTGTCCTTGATATTGTCGGCATCGTTCAGGAGAGTCTGGAATGTGAACTTGCTGAGGTTGAAGAATTTGTGCCCTGATACTTTCTCGAGGAACATAGCGCGGAGTTCGGGCGCCACGTTTTTCTCGCTCAGTTCCCTGTCCTTATCGAGCACGGCCTGCTTGGTGGGCGCCAGGGTGTCCTCGAAACGCTTGATAACGCACATAGGCAAAATCACGTTGCCGTATTCGTGGGGCTTGTAGGTGCCCACCAGTTTGTCGGCAATTGCCCATATTAGGTTTGCCTTTTCCTGTATGTTTATGGTGGTCTGTTGCTCTGTATTCATTTTTTTGATCTTTTGATTATTGCAAAGATAATAAATAATCTCTATTCCTCAATCCTCACCCTCATTCCATCGCTGTGGCCTCCGAACTCGGGGGCGTACATGCACTGGATGGTGGCGATGCCTGCGGAGAAGTTGCCTGCGTGGACTGCTACCAGGGGATACTCGAATACGTAGGTGCCTTTGTTGAGATGCTCGATGAAGAAGTTCTCGCTGGCGTCCTTGGTGGATTCGTAGTAGAACATGCCGTCCTGGTATTTGGTCTGGCTGAGTACGTTGATAGGCTCCTTGCCTGATGGGCGCATGTCCTTGAGGTGGACGTACTCGAGGTCGCGGTCGGTCCTGATTACCATGCGGACTCTAAGCTTGTCGCCTGGGTGGAGCTTGCGGTTGCCTGTAATCTCGGAAAGCTGGTCGTTGCCGTTTTTGTCCTGAGTTACGAGGAAGATCTGCTTCTCTATCTTCAGCTTGTTGTCGGCGGACTTTATATTGTCGAGGGTCTCGAAGTACTGACGGTAAACCGCGCCGTAGCTTATGTGGTTGTTAGGGTTATGAACGGTGATATCAGCCATCTTGATGTCCATGTCGTCCTTCTGCCACTGCTGTTTCAGGTAGCCTGTGCCAGCCTCGGCGTTCTTGGTGTCGATGGTGTTTCCGCCAATGGTGATTGTGCAGAGTGGCTCGTTGCTCTGGATCTGGTTGCCACAGAGGAACATTGCGTAAACGGCTTCGGTGGTTGCCTTGGTGGTTTTCCAGCGGTTTGACTGGCGGTTTTTGATGAGCCAGATCTTGAGCTCCTCCACCTCGTCGGTACGGCCCATTTCCTGATATGCCTCTATTATAAGCGACTGTGTGGCTATGTTGTCCTCGTGGAAGAGGATTCCGTTAATGTTTTCCTTGAAATACATTCCGAATTCCTCGCTCCTTGTGGCGCGCTCGTCGAAGGATTTTATGATTTTCTTGGCAAGGTCGAGGTCGCCGTTGCGCTTGAATGTCACGCAGAGGAGCGCCTGGTTGTGGATGCCGAACTTGGTCCAGTTTTTCTTAGCCTCGTTCATGAAATAGTCGTAGGCCTCCTTGGTCTTCTTGTCCATCTTGTTTTCTGGGAAGAAGCTTCTCATGTAGGCAAACTGGTAGCCGTAGAATCCTACCTCGAGCTTGTGGCGCTTGATCTCGTTGAGGTAATCCACGGCCTCCTTGTCGAGGTATTGGATGGCCTTGCTGACCATGGCGGTCACGTCCTTGTCGAGTTTTACGCCCATGTGCTTCATCTTTCCGAAACCTGTGGCTATGTACTGGGTAATGCAGGGGCTTGGTCCGAAACCGTCGTACCATGGCCAGGCGCCGTTGTGGAGCTGACCCTTCTGGAGTTTCTTGATGAATTTGGAGTTCTGCTCATTGATGCGGTTTCTGTCGAGAAGGTTGGCGAGTTGCTCTATCTGCTCGTTCTCCTCCTTGGCGTCGATGGCCCACGGAGTCTCCTCTATGAGCAACTGCTTCAGCTCCTGGTTTTTGAGGAGCGGTGAGGTAAGTACCTCGGCCTTGCTGTTGCGCCATGTTGCTATCATATCGGCTATGTTGGGGTTGTTTTCCACGATGAGGCCTGATATCGAGTTGGCGAATAGCTTGCTGTATGTCTGCTCGTAGCAGTCGTACGGATTCTCGCTGAGCCATGGCAGGCTGGTGACGGCGTACCATGCTGGATTGCTGGTGTATTCGAGCGTAAAGCTGTGGTTTACAGCTGATGGCGAGTGATTATCCTTCCACTCCCTGAACTCGAACTGCTTGGTCTGGCCTCCGCGCACGCTCATGGTCATGCTCTCGGTTACGAGCTCACGGTCGGTGAGTACGGGCAGGCAGTGCTGTTCGCCGTCGCTCTTGTCGGCTGATATCGCCACTACCTTTATCACCACTGGGTTTACGTAGTCGCCCATCTCGATATCGAAGTTGCAGACGGTGGATTTGTTGGCGTTAGCTACAAAATCCTGTACTGGATTCTTTACCTGAATCTCGCTAACAGGTTTCATGCTGTTAGGGTCCAGAATCTCCAACCTAACCTTTCCTGAGATCTGGTCATCGTCGGTTAGGTTTGTGATCTTGGCAGGGATGGTGATCCTGTCACCACTGCGGAGGAATCGTGGGAGGTTTGGCTCCACGCTGAAATCCTTCTTGGTGACAAGATGGTTCTCTACTGTTCCTGTCTTCATATCCTTGGTGTGGGCCAGGCCGAGCATCTTCCATCGTGTGATGCTCTCGGGAACGGTAAACTCCACGTATAGCTCGCCGTTAGGGTCGGTAACTATCTGAGGCTCAAAGAATGCGGTCTCGTTGAAGTTGGTGCGGATCTGTGCGCTGGAGAAATCCTCCTCTGCCCCGTTTCCCTCCTCGTTGGCTACGTTGGCCATTACCGATGCTTTCTTGCTCATCATCGGACCATCTACCATGCAGAATACAGGTTCTGCCTCTTCCTCCATTTCCTCTACTTCCATCCTGTCATCCATTATTTCCAGACATTCGGCGGTTGCGGATTCTCTCATTACCGACCGCGACGCCTTTCTCCTCGTGGTGCCGTAGCCTACCACTACTATGTCGTTTGCGTAATAATTTCTCCATAGCGATGGATCGTGATTGTACCATTCTATCACGCGCTCGCCGTTGCGGATTGTTATTCCATATTGCTGGTTTTTAGGGCTGTTGAATGTATTTGACTGCGACAATCCGCCCAGCAGGCTGGAGTATGGGTTTACAGTGTAGTTGTATTGGAATATTCCGAGGCCGAAGCTGTTGGGTCTGAGCGCGTCGAGCGATTCGTCGTAGAGAGTGGCCAGCATCTCGGCCATAGCGGGATTCTGCTGATAGTCGGTGATGCGGAGTTTCCACTTCTCGCTCTCGCCTGGGTAGAGCCTGTCGCGGAAGGTCTCGAACTTTATGTTGAGTTTCTTGTTGGAGAATGGCACGTGTATCAGCTCGTTGGCCTCTATCATGGTGTTGCCCCTAACGAAGAAGGCATATACGCTCAGGTTTCCGCGGTGCGATTCCTTGATTGGGATATCTATCACCGAGCTGTTGGAGTTCAGCCTTACCATGTTGGATTCCAGCATACCCCTGCCGTCGGTGATTATGTAGCGCATATCCACGTCGGGCATGGCTGTGGCTATGGTGACATGGGCTATGTCGCCAGGCTCGTATGTGCCCTTGTCGGCATGGAGCAGGATGGCCTTGTTTACGGAGGTTATCCTGTCGGCGGTATTGTAGATGGTGAATCGGTTCTCGTACCTGACTGGCCTGCCGTCCTTATCGGTGGCCGACAGCTCCACAAGGTAATTTCCCGATCCGCTCTTCTTGATTTCCGAGAGGTCGATGGTCTTGCTTTCGGCAGTGTTTATCGTAATGGTTTTCAGGAGTTTATCCACTGATAGCGCGTTGATATCGCCGTCGCTCTTCTGGTATTCCAGCATCGGGAGGTCGCGTTCCCAAACCTCGCGCTCCACTATCGGATTGTCGCACGATTGCCAGGCTTTCTCCACGTATGTATTGCGGAAGTTGGCGAGTCGGCTTACCTTTATGGTGACGTTAGCGTCCAGATGCTGACCGTTGATATTTGATGATGAGATGGTTACCTTGCTCAGGTCGGTCTGGTCCATCAGCTGGAAACCGTCGGGCAATGATGATCCGAGAAACAGGCTTCGGTAGCCAGCTGATACCATTTTGCTGGCCGATCGTGTCTCGCCCGATATGTCGGTAACGTCGGCGGAGATCCTGAAATCGTACTGGAGCATCTCGCTCTCGGCGTTCTTGGGGTCGGGCAGGGCCTTGAATGTGATGGTGAATTTGCCGTCGGAGTCGGTCATGGTCTCGCCATTAGCTACCACCTTGCTTCTGCGGTCGCCTGTCCAGTACCACCATCCGCGCCATCTGGGCATTCGTTCTATTTTGTATTTAACCTTGGCGTTATCTATCTGTATGCCAGCGTATGTGAGTGCCTTTCCGCTGATGCTCACGTTCTCATTGAGGCGCACCTCGTCCTTGATCTCGTCGATGGAGACCTCGAATTTTGGACGCTTGTATTCCTCTACGGATATGTCGGTGGATCCGTTGGCGCATCGCAGTGTGAAGCGTCCGTTTACGAGGTTGGTGGGTATCGAGAACTGTCCGTAGGCGCTTCCAAACTCGTTGGTGGTGTATGCTATGGAGGCCACCTTCCTGGAGTTTACGTCCAGAAGTTCTATGTGGCGTTGCCTGTTGGCGTATGCGTGGGCGGTGTGGTGGTCGGTCTTCTCGTAGCAGATGGTTTTCCAGTAGATGGTCTGGCCTGGGCGGTATATCTTCCTGTCGGTGAATATCTTGTCGCTATAGGAAGTTTTCTCGTTAGGCGCATGGTATCCCCACAATCCCCACGAAGACCTTGGTACCTCGGCCTCGTCGCCGTCGGCGGTGCTTATCACAATGCGAGTGTTCCATGCGGATTCTTTCTCGGGGAAGCTGACGGCGCCGTATTTGTCGGTCTTGTATGACGCCTTGGTGGTGTTCTTGTCGTGGAGTTTTATCCTGACGTCGGCATCGGCCAATGGCTTGCCTGTCTTGCGGTCCAATACGTAGAGGAGTATCTTCTCGCCCATCTCATGGGAGTTTACTACGTATATGTTGGACGACGTGATCTCGTTGACTGTGGTTATGGCGTTTTTCTTGGTATCGTAGATATCGCTGTCCACACCTGTCAATATCACGTAGTGGCCGATGGGGAGCTCGTCGAATATTATCTCGGAGTTTTTCTCCTGATAGTCGAGGGTGTTTACGGTGTTTATCTCGTAGGAGTTCACCTCCTTGCCCTTGTTTTTCAGGTATTTGATTTTGTCGTCATGGTGCCATATCTCATTGAATTCCCTTGGATTGCTTATCCTGATCACCTTTATATATAGCTTGCTGATATTGGTGTATTCCAGTCTGGCTGGGAATTTGTCCTGAGGGCTTACTATGCTCTGGCAATCGAGTGTAAGTCTCTTTAGCTCAATGTTGTGGATTATCCTATGGCAGGCTTCCCTGTAGTTGTCAGGGGCGTTGATTGTGCTGTCGAGGGCCTCCGATGCCATGGCGTGGCTCTCGGTCATTCTGTTGTCATCGTAGAGGATTTCGGCTATGTGATACGTCAGGAGACAGAAAGCATCGGGGGAGCTGTCCTTCTGATCCTCTCTCATTTTTTTCAGGGAGCTGATGGCGCACTCGCTGGCATTCTCGTTGGTGCTTTTTTGCCTGTAGAATTTTATGCGCTCTGCGTTAGTCCAGGCGCGGTCCATCATTTTGGAGTCGTTCTTGTGGCAACGTGTCAGGGTCTGGAGACCTTCGAGAATGAGGTTGCTCATCGATTCCTGCTCATTGTTCTGGGCCTTGTAGCTGATGAACTCGTCCTCGCCCGATACGAGAGCGAGGTCCTGATACGAGAAGTCGCTGTTGCTGTCGTGGTTTTCCCTTGCGATATTCCATACAAGGTAGTCGAGCAGGGTAGGGAATCCCTCGTAGTCTTTGGTGATATTGTTGGCAGGCTTAGTAAGTATCTCGTAGTTTTTGAGCGGAAACGAGAAAAGTGTCTCAGGCTCATCGATGCTTTTCTGATAGAGGCTGTGGATTTCCTTCTGGATTCTTGCCTCGCTCCAGGTCTCGATATCGTTGCTGGTCTCGTTCTCGAGCTGTGTGCGCTGACGTATCTTCCAGAGTCTGTCTATGAGGTATCTATCGTAATATTTGGCTATGATATTGTAAGACAGATGCCTGAAGTCTGTAGGCATGGTCTCGGCCTGGTTGCGGAAGGCTTGTAGCTCGTCGGCCCAGGCCTTGTCGTTCTCGTTGTTGTTCTCGTCCACGTCCTTCACGAGGTCGATGGTGAATATGTTGGACTTGATAAGTTGCAGATAGTTGTTGTCCTTTAGGGCGTTTTTCTGGATCTCGCGCACCTTCGCGAGGGCCGATTTTGGGAGAGCGTCCTTCTGGAAGGCCTCCACCTCGGCCCAGGCTTTCGTGTAGTCGAAGTCGTTTTCAGGCATATTGATTTCGGTTTTATGATTATTGTTATCGTTTATTTGGCTTGTGTACCAGTTGTTGACGGCGTATCCTCCAGCCAAGGAGAACGTCAGCACCGACGCTGTAATAAGGTGTTTTAGCTTCATAGTGTTGTTTTTGTTTTTTGATTTTTTTAATTGTCAAATGTAGGAAGAATTTTTTTTATTGCAAAAAATATTGTGGGATTTTCGTTTGTTGCTATTACGTCCCGTATGTTAACCACGGCACGCCGTGGATGAACATACGGTTACTGATGCTTTGTCCCCGTTGGGGACACTTTATTATAAAAAATTTGTATTTTCACTTTTTATATCTATCTTTGCAGTGTAAGCTAATGTCCCCAACGGGGACAAAGTAATCTATAACCGTATGATCATCCACGGCTTGCCGTGGTTATCAT
>JAZUEG010000502.1:0-3027 GCA_045640025.1 Bacteroidales bacterium | reverse complement strand
TACTTAGGGTGTCTGCTATGGAACGAGCAAGTATGAGAGATCTCATTTCAAATGATCAAACAAACCAAAATCAAAATGTCAATGAACCTATGCTGTTTGATAGTTTATGAAAGTTAATAAATTTATCGCATCAGCACTATTAGAAGATTTTCAAGATGATTTTGTCCGATTACCCCTTAGAATCCAAACATAGAACAACACAGACAAAACCACGGTAACCAAAATCATAATCATTCCATCACGCAAAGCCTTGGGATAATCGTACTCATAAAGGATAGCGTTTCCCTTAGAAATCCTAATAATCTTTGTACGAGTATATCTCTGCAAACCTCTGTTGCTAGACTCTCTATCATAGCGAAACAGCACAGTAACAAGAGCTCTATCCTTTGCCATTTTGTCCAAAACAACAGAATCTAATTGATCGTCAGGAATCAAGTATCTATCAAAAGATTGAACAATGCCTTTATGAGTTCTCGAACATGAATCCAAGTAAATATACCTGCCTTCATGCTTATCAAAATACCCTGTAAGAATATAATTGTCAACGGCCTGAGGCTCACGATACAATTTCACTTCATCATGTACCATAAAACCAATTATCACCAAAGGCAATAGCAATACAAAACAACTTTTCGAATCCATAGAAAACCTCCTTGATAATTAACGTCAGTTCGGCAAAATTGTATTGTCGCCTTCGGCGTTTGGTGGTGAACAAAAATTATCAAAAATTTATCAAGAATTAATCAAAAACTCTCTTCAGAAAAGTAATTTTTGAAAAATTTTTGGACAATTTTTGGTAATTTTTGTTGATAAATCTTCGCCGCAGGCGCAAGACGACAATTCATCGAACTCACGTTAATTACATATTAAGAGTTTTACAATCATTGCTTCTACAACTCTAAAATTTCATTATAGTTTTTAGAACCCTCAGCAAAGATACAAAAAAAATCGCAAATCCCAAATTCCTTTCCCCGCCAATTTTTCCAAATCCGCACTCCCCTGCCGTTCTCCGCCTTGCAAATTCAATTTTTTTGCATATATTTGCAATGACTAATTCATAATCATTTTTTTGAAAACTTATAACACTATTTTCTAATGAAAAAATTATTGTTCTTATCTCTGGCACTGCTTGCACAGCAGGCTTGGTGTCAGACCAAGGTCTATACCCTGGAGGACTGGGGTATCAAGGACTACGACGTAAGCCACGAACTCCCCCTCAACGTATCGGAGTTCAAGACCAACTTCAACCACCCTTTGCCATACACCGATATGCAGAAGTGCTGGCGAGTATCGGCCGAACTGAAATGCGGTACTCTGGGCACCGAGCAGGTGTTTGTGTGCAAGGAGGGCAAGGGCAGTTTCCTGATAGGCAAAAACTCGCTGAACGGCGATATCTCGCTCGGTTTCGACAACACCGCTCAAAAGTTTTTCGTGGAGGTTGTGGACAAATACGAACAGCCCCACCGTCTCTGGGCCGGCGACAATGTGCTGAAAGACAAGTGGTACAAGGCTGAGGCCAAGGCCACATACAATCCCGGCAAGGACCTCTCGGTGCTCACCCTCAGCATCGACGGCCATACCGCCCAACTCACATATCCCGGCAAGGCGCTCCGCCACAACGCCTCTCTCTGGGTGGTGGGGCACGGTTTCCCGGGCGGATTCCCCAACGCGTTGCAGGTGCGTGAGGGCAGTATCAGAAACCTCGAGATAAGCGGTGAGCCGTTGCCGAGAACAAAGGGCGAGAATCCGCTGTTCACTGACACTTTCACCGCCGACCCCGCCTTCACTGTGGTGGGCAACACCGTTTACGCATACGTGGGACAGGACGCCACAGGCCCGGGCGGATGGTTCTATATGCCTCACTGGCTTTGCTATTCGAGCACCGATATGGTAAACTGGACTCCTCACGGAACGGTGCTGAGTGCCGGCGATTTCCCCTACGCACAGCCCGGCGGATCGTGGGCTGGCCAGGTGGTGGAGGCCAACGGCAAGTTCTACTATTACGTGACCCTCGACCGCAAGGACAACCGTCAGCACACTATCGACGTGGCCGTAAGCGATTCGCCCACAGGACCTTTCAAGCCCGCGCGCGAGGACGGGTCTCCGCTCATATCAGACGATATGACTCCTGACTCTCACCGCCCTAATGCGGATATCGACCCCACGGTTTTCATCGACGACGACGGCACTCCCTGGATGGCCTGGGGCAACGGAGACTGCTATATGGTGCGTCTGAAAAGGAATATGACGGAACTCGACGGCGAGGTGCGCAAGGTGCCTCTCCGCAACTATTCCGAGGGACCCTGGCTCTTCAAGCGCGGGAATCTCTACTACAATGTTTATGCGAGCGACGCACCGGGAGTTCAGACAGAGCAGATGGCATACTCTTACGCCGAGAGCATCGAGGGTCCCTGGACTTACGGCGGTTTCGTGAGCACCTCGGCCAACCACGGATTCACCATTCATCCCTCGGTGATTGAGTTCAAGAAACAGTGGTACTATATCTACCACGACGGCTCGTATATGCAGAACGGCGAGCCCGGAGGTCAGTGCCGACGCAGTGTATGCGCCGAGTATCTCTATTTCGAGAAGGACGGACGCATCAGGTTCGTGCCTCTCACTCAGGAAGGACTGAGCAAAAAATAATCGAAAAAAAACGTTGGCTCGATGAAAATTATTCTCACACGGAGATCTTAAGTTCTAATTGAAAGTGCAATTAGTTGATGAGGAAAGTCTCTTTCGAGTATAAATATTGCTCTCCCACACAACCCCTCCCCGTTGAAACGAAAATTCTCAGCGGGGAGGTTGATTAAAACTAAATAAAATTCAAAAACTTATAACAATGAAATTTCTGACTTCTGCGATTGCGATGGCGATGCCGGTGATGGCGCTGGCGCAGTCGGCGGTGCCTCACGACTGGGAGAATCCCCACGTGCTGGGCATCAACAAGTTGCCCTACCATTCCACGCTCCAACTGCCCTCAAGAGAGAGCGAGTGCAAGGAGATTGTGTCGCTGGATGGCAAGTG
>JAZUEG010000501.1:0-4218 GCA_045640025.1 Bacteroidales bacterium | reverse complement strand
CGTGCGGCCTATTCGCCTGAGGAATTGGAGGCCTACAACAAGTATTGGCTCGATATCTCCACCGAGCGTACGGCATTGGCTCAGAGCCGAGAGGAAGGTCGTGCCGAAGAGCGTGCCAAGGCTCAAGCCGAAAAACTTGATATGGCCCGCAAGATGAAGGCCAAGAATTATCCAATAGAAGATATCGCAGAACTCACCGGCCTCACCACCGACGAGATTGAGAATATTTAATATAAACAAAAACGTGGATTCTGCGGAAATCAATTCCGGGGAATCCACGTTTTTTTATGTTAGAGCTTTCCGGCCTCCTTCAGGATTTTCTTGAAATCCTTGGTCAGATACTTCTCGTATTCCTTGTATGGAAGTTCCATCTCGCAATTGCCTGATGAGTATGGTGCAATCTCGTAATGGCTCCAATAGAGGGTTACATTGTCGGGTGTTAGATAAAAACATGACAACTGCATCGCATCGGGTTCGCTTATTTGATATTCCTCGCCATAAATGCCGAAGAGTTTTTCCACAAGTTCCTCCTCAAGCTCCTTCTTTATCACATCAAAAACTTTGAGAGTATCGCCGTTTTTCGTGATATTATCAGTTGTGAAGCCACCCAATCCGTGGGCACCGCACTGAAATTCGTAGCCGGATTCCATGAATACATCAGCGAAGCCGAGCGAACGCTTGCTCTTCTTTTTGTTGCTTTCGTAATAATTGGGACATTCGGCGAATACCCATCTTGCCAGCTTGCTCATTGGGCATAATTCTATGTACATGCTTGAGATTTCGCCCGAATAATAGTATAGAGATGGGCTCTCCTCAAAGGCTGTTCCCTCGTCATATTCCGCCGAAATCATCTCATAATCAAGATTTTCGTCGGATTTGTCGATGCGGATTTTTTTCCTGTACTGTACCTTGTTGTCCCACTCGCAGGTGTATTCATATTCGTTGTCCGACACCTTCTTCACCTTGTCATATACGTTGGATTTTGGGATCGATTTGGTAATCTTCAGGCTCCATAAATCAATCTCGAACCAGTCGGGAATCTCGGGCATTTCCTCAAAGTATCTCTTTATCAAACCATTGGGGTAGAGGGGATTCTCGCTTTCCATTTCCTCGTCATATTCGTCGGGCACCTCCCAATCCACCTTGTAGCCAAGCGCTATGTTGGATATCAGCTTTACTGGTTTGCCTTCGCGGTTGAAACCCTCGGCCTCAAAATCCGTGAAGACGAACGGAATATCGTTGTATTTCTTGTACTCCGAGCCCGAGTCGCCGGGATAGTCCATAAAGAGTTCGAGCTCCATCTTTGCTGTATCCACAGTCAGATCCAGATAAAAACTGTCGTCGGGTTCACAGCCTTCGGGCTCCATGTCGCCGAGTTCCTCTTCCTGAACTTCTGCCACCAGAGAGTCAGATGCCTGATTGTTGGCTTGTTGCGAATTGCCTCCGCCATTGCATGATACCAGCATTGCCAGTGGCAATGCAAACAAAATTTGTCTTTTCATATTCTTAATTATCTTAGTTTTATTTTCCTGCTTATTTTCCACATAGCCACTGCCCCGGCCACAGCCACCAGCGATAGTATTGTTCCAGCTAATGGCTTGAGCATCACGAAGAACCCTCCGGCAAAGAGGCATGCGTATATCGTGATTATGCCTATGAAAACGCACAGCAGCTGAAGTGGCATATCCCACTTGGCCTGGGCCTCGTCGAGTTTTATTCCATCTTTTTCGCCATCAGCTAATACCTTCTTCCAGCCCGGACCTCCCGGCTTGGTGAGCGCGTAGAAACTTCTCAGCGTTTCCCTTTCTTCAGGCTTGGTGATGTAAACCGTTGCTATCCAGATTATTGTAACCACGGTTACAGTTATCAGCAGACGCATGGTGCTATGGTCGAGCACAGAGTTGGCAAGGCATCCTTCTGGCACTGCGAACACCATTATAATGGACATCACGAAAGCCGAAACCATGGCCGAAATCTCAGTGGCGGCGTTTATCCTCCACCAGAACCATCTCAGCAGATACACCGCGCCGGTACCCGCACCGCTCAGTAGCAGAATGTCAAATGCCTGCGTTGCGTTGTCCATCACCGTGAGCGCCACCAGTCCGCCCAGCACAGCCAGTACTATTGTGCAGATAATGGCGGCGCGTTTCAGCTGATGGTCCGATGCATCAGGCTTCACAAACCTCTTGTAGAAATCGTTTACAAGATACGACGCGCCCCAGTTGAGGTGGGTTCCTATCGTGGACATATAAGCCGCTATCAGCGAGGCTATTATCAGGCCAAACCATCCTGCGCCCGTCTTGGTGACCATGATGGGGTAGGCGGCGTCGTTTTTCAGATACTGTGCGTGTGCCTCGGGAAACGCCTTGTGGAGCGCGCTGAGGCCTTCCTTCTGGAAATGGAGGTCAAGTACTTTCCCCCTGACATTAGCTGGCAAAACCTCCTGATCGAAGTCTTTCAGGTAATTATTATAATGTGTGATTATTTCGGGATTCTGCAGCTCCTGCTCGGCCATGAGCCTCTGCTCGGCGCTGTCGGGCTTAAAGACTATCAGCGAGGCCAGTCCCACGATAATCCACGGCCAGGGCCTCAACGCGTAGTGCGCAAAATTGAAAAACATATTAGCTGCCACCGAATGCTGCTCGTTTTTAGCTGACAGCATTTTCTGGCACATGTATCCGCCTCCGCCCGGCTCAGCGCCAGGATACCATACGCTCCACCACTGCACGGCCACGGGGATCAGCAGCATGGGAACCCATACCGACGGATCGCCGAAATCGGGCAGAAAATCTATCTTGTCCTGAATCTCGGGATTGCTCACGAGGCCCTCCAGACCGCCCACCTCGGGGAGATTGAGCGCGGCTATGGCGGCCACCACCGCACCCAGCATGGCTATGAAATACTGGAAAAAATCGGCCCACACCACGCCCCTGAAACCGCCGAAAGCCGTATATAGCACCGCCGCCAGAGTTCCGAATATCACTGTCATTAGCGGACTCAGGCCGAATATTATGGATCCTATCTTTATGGCGGCCAGTGTTACCGAGCCTATAATGAGTACATTAAAGAACAAGCCCAAATATATTGACCTGAAGCCTCTTAGGAAGCTCGCCGCTTTTCCCGAATACCGTTTCTCGTAGAATTCGAGGTCGGTTACTATTCCCGTTCGGCGCCATAGTCTCGCGAATATGAAAACCGTGGCCATGCCCGTAATCAGAAACGACCACCAGGCCCAGTTTTTGGCCACTCCGCTCTCGCGCACCATGCCGGTTACAAGGTTTGGGGTATCAGCTGAAAACGTACACGCCACCATCGATACGCCCAGGAGCCACCACGGCATCTTTCTGCCGCCCAGGAAATAGTCTTCCACTCCGCCCTTGTTTTTTCGGGTAGCTAATAGCGCAATTACTACAATTACTGCAAAAAAAAGTCCGATTACGAGATAATCGGCAAAAGTAAGATTAGTAAGCATAATTAGTTTCAATTATTTGTTGCAAAGTTACAATAATTTATTTATTTTTACCCAAAATTTTGTTTAATATCAAATGGAAAAAATAGCAGTATTCCCAGGCTCGTTCGACCCCTTCACCGTAGGCCACGAGTCGCTTATACGCAGGGGCCTGGAGTTTTTCGACAGGATAATAGTAGCCGTGGGCATCAATATGGAGAAAAAAGGTTTCTTGAGCATGGAAAAACGCCTTGAGCTCATAGAGTCTGTGTTTCAGGACGATAATCGCATCGAGGTAAAGACTTACAGCAACCTCACAGTGGATTTCTGCCTCGAGAACAATTCCAGACATATCCTCAGAGGCCTCAGGAGCTCGGCCGATTTTGAGTACGAGCGCTCCATCGCGCAGACCAACAGGCTCCTGCGTCCCGAGGTGGATACAGTGTTTCTGCTTTCGCTGCCCGAATACAACAGCGTGAGCAGCTCTCTTGTGCGCGAGATCGTGAAATACCACGGCGACGCCCGCAAGTTTCTGCCCGAAAACATCGATTTCGAGCATTTTTTCGGATATATGCCTAAATAGATTAATATGGATATACATAATTGCAAAATGTGCCCCCGTAAGTGCGGGGCCGACAGAACATCTTCCAAGCTGGGATTCTGCGGAATCGACGGCCGTCCCCACATAGCCGAGATCTGCGTACACAAGGGCGAGGAGCCGGTTTTGGGGGGAGCTAATGGCGTGGTTAATGTATTCTTCTCATCCTGCA
>JAZUEG010000500.1:0-9497 GCA_045640025.1 Bacteroidales bacterium | reverse complement strand
ATAGTATTGAGGATCAAGCCCGAGGAGCATAATCCGAAGCCTTACTAATTCGCCGTCGTTGAACATATCCCAAAGTCTCTTTCGGATTTCCGGGTCGGGGTCGGGAGCCGAGTCAATGCCATTGCATACGGCGTCCACATACATCATCGATCCTCCGCACATCACGGCCACATCGTGGGTCTCGTGGATTTTCTTTATGGCTGATATCGCCTCCTCCTCAAACATAAATGCGTTGTAATTCTCTGTTACAGAGTGGTTCTGCATCAGATGATGAGGCACCATAGCTAAAACGCCATTAGCTGGAACCGCCGTGCCGATCCTCATCTCGCGGAAAATCTGACGGCTGTCGGCGTTCACGATCTCGGTGCCCAGGTGCTGAGCCACACGCACCGCCGTATCAGTCTTGCCCGATGCCGTAGGTCCTTCTATTATAATGAGTTTCTTCATTTTTCGGGTATTGGGTTAGGGCTTCTGCTGTCAATTTTTATCATATATTCCGAGTAATATGTCCTTACAAGGCATGTGAACGGGATGGCCATTATCAGGCCAAGAAAACCAAGCAGCTTGCCCCATACCGACAGCGAGAGCAGTATCATGGCGGGATTCAGTCCGGTGGTCTTGCCCATTATCTTGGGTGTTATTATCATGTCTTGAAGTATCTGAACCACAACGAAAACCGCGGCCACCGGCAATATCACCATCCATACCGGGCTGCCGTCTTCCATGGCCTTCACGAAACACAGAAGCAATGCCGGCAGAAAACCCGCTATCTGAAGATATGGCACGATATTCAGCGCGCCCACCAGCAGGCCGAGCATCACGCCCAGCGGAAGCTCCACCAGCCAGAATCCGAATGCGTAGAGCACCATCACAATCAATACAATCATGATCTGCCCGCGGAAATATTTCTGCATTTCAGCTGTAAATCTGCTGAGAATTTCCATCGACCGATCACGGTATCTTGTGGGTATCAGCTTCTTGATCCCATTGCTGATATCGTCGTAATCCAGCATTATGAATATCAGGTAGAGCAGCAGAACCGCACCGCCCAAAATGCTGTTCATCAGGCTGAAAGTCTTGCTGAACACTACCGAGAGCTTGGGCCATATCTTCTCGATAATGGTGTTTATGTTTCCGCTGTTTAGTATCGACGACAGGCCGTCGTCGGTGCCTATCGATTCTATAAACTGCACGGCAAAATCCGGGAACACGTTTCTCCATTCCGCGAGTATCTGCTTCTCGTTGAGCAGTGTATACAGATTGCGCGCCTCGTTTATCAGCTTGGGCAGTATCATGTACATTGCGCCTGTAAGCAGAGCCACGCTCAGCAGCAGGGTAGTGGCTACAGCTAATGGCCTTTTTTTCAGATATTTGCATAGCAGATTCACCACCGGGTTCAGCAGATACGCCAGCATCATGGCTATTGCGAACGGCAGCAGCACGTTTCGCAGGTAATACACCAGTAATATCAGAGCTATTGCGCCGGCTATCTTCAGTATCAGTGGAATTTTCTGTTCCATAGTCACTTCTATTAAGCTTTCAGCAGAAACTCCATGGTATCCACTCCGTCGGCAAAATCCAGAATATCAGGATGCTGGGCCATGCCCAACTTCACTGTTCTCACGCCCGGAATCTCCACATTGCTTGCCACGCATTGCAGATTGTCCTCCATGGCCTTCAGCTTGTCAGCCAGTGCGTTCAGGCTGTTGTACCTCTCCGCAAACACCACTCCTATAGGCGAGTTTAGTCCATCGTCCTCCTTCAGCAACACGAAATTGTTGTCGAGAATCGTCTGCTCGCTCATCAGATAGATGGCCTTGTTGTAGGTGTAGTTGTCGGAATATTTTGGATTCCGCATCACGTCGGATTTATGGATTATACCGCCGAAAAAGTCGGAATAATTGTAATCCTCAGGTACATAAATCTTTGACACACTGCGGCATCCCAATCCGTAGAAAGCAAATATGTCATCGGCCAAGGCGGCATAGTCTTCAGCGGTCTCATTGCCTGATAGAACCGCCACGGAGTTTCGTCCACGGCGGATAATGTGTGGATACTTTGCGAAATAATAGTCGAAATACCGGCTTGAGTTGTTGCTTCCGGTTGCGATAATGGCGTCGAACTTCTCGGGCGCGCCGTCCTCTATGACAATCCTGTCTGTCAGGTCGGGATTTATCTTTTTCAGGGTTTCAGCTGATAATCTTGGCAGCAGATTGTCTTTGCCCGAAGGCTTCAGCACCAGTTTGCATCCGCTCATCAGCACGCAGAAAATATCGTGGAAGCACACCAGCGGAATGTTTCCGGCGGCTATTATCTTCACTTTTGTGTTTTTTGCAGCTGATACGTTGTATCTGTTGCAGAATCTGTCCAGCGATTCCTCGCCCAGCATCTCGGCAAGGCTCATCAGCTGCATCCTTACGAACTCTGGATAAAACCAGCCGTTCATCTTCTGGCACTCCGTGATTGCGGAGCGGAATTTCTCCACCTCGCCCTCGAAACCCTCCACGCAGCCATCCTCACAGCACGCCGCGCGGAATATCTGTCCTAATATCTTGAAAGTATCTTTGTACATAATTCTTTACTCTAAATGTTGCTGACGGAAAATTTCTTTCTGAATTTTGTCGACACTGTCGACAAAATCTCAGATTGCTTTGATTTGCAAGTGTTTACTAATTGTGGAGTCAGTGACTCCACAATCTTATTGCCCATATTTTCAAATTGTGGAGTCACTGACTCCACAATTTGAGGGAACATCTTGTAAAACTTTACAAATTTATGCAAACTGCTTTTGTCCAGTCCTTTCCCATACTTCGCCGTCAGCATTTCTGCCAATGTCTCCATTACTTGTTTTCCATACTGCGCCCTTCCGTCCTCTTCCAGTTTCTCTTGTGCTATGCGCTTGCCGAGAAGCCAGTTGCGGATGGTGAGGGCTGTGTTTACGGCGCGGTATGCTTTCTCGCGGGCGTCCTCTATTATCAGGCAGCTATCGCCATAGAGGTTGTCGATTTCTTTTGGTGTTGTATTCTGATTTGCCATTTCAATTCCTTTTCTAATGCAAAGGTAAGCAAAAAATTGCGGATTAATCAAAATAAGGTATTTTTATTTTTGAAAATCAGCGATAATAAGTTAACTTTGCAAAGTATATATTAATACAATTGCACTATGATAGTATATCCAAACGCCAAGATCAACATTGGCCTCAATATAACAAACAAGCGGGCCGATGGTTTCCACGACCTGGAGACTATTTTCTGTCCCGTGCAGCTTTCTGATACCCTTGAGTTTGCCATTAGCTGCGATGGCTCCGATCATTTCCAGACCCTCGGAATAGAGATCGACTGCAACGGAAAGAAAAACCTCGTGGAAAAGGCCCTCGACCTACTGAGGGAGCGCTTCACGATTCCGCCACTCGACATCAGGCTCACCAAAAAAATCCCTACCGGCGCGGGCCTCGGCGGAGGATCGGCCGACGCGGCTTTTTTTATCAGGGCAGCTAATGGCGAGTTCAATCTCGGGCTCTCCATCGGTGAAATGGAGCTGATGGCATCACGCCTGGGCAGCGACTGCGCATTCTTCATACAGAACACTCCCAAATACGCCACCGGCAGGGGAGAGGTGATGACCGCGGCTCCCGAATTTCCGAGGGATTTCAGTGTGGCAATCATCAAGCCGGATTTCTCGATATCCACGGCATTGGCCTACAGCAAGGTAAAGCCGCAGAAGCCGGCCACATCGCTCTTCAGCGACTATCTGAAACCTGTATCGGCATGGAAAGGGCTGATAAAGAACGATTTCGAGGAATTCCTCTTCCCAATGTTCCCTCAGCTTGGCCATTACAAGAGCCTGCTCTACAGCAGCGGAGCCGTGTATGCGGCCATGACCGGAAGCGGTTCGGCGCTCTTCGGCATCTTTGATGGCGAGCCCGTACTGGACCCCGAGATAGAGGCGATAAGGGTGCTTTAGAAAAAAAATACGATTTTTTTTATTGTTTGGAATTGTATTTGCCTAATTTTTTTTAATTTAGACAACTGATTTTTTCACATTGCAATGTCCATGAATTCAAATAAAAAGAACAGCAGGATACATCTGATACTGAATCTCGCCATGGGTGGATTCTTTACCATAATATTCGTGGTGCTTGCGGTCTGCACTTTGCGCACTCAGGATGCCGAGATGCGCCAGAAAAACTATGAGCGTATGGATGATGACATCTACAATCTGAAATACCGTCTGGAGACCGAGAACAAGATCAACCAGGAGAAGGTGGCGGAGTCGCTGCGCCTTTTCGTCCATTTTATGCGTCAGAACGCTCAGATTACCGAGGAGAAAGACACCTCGGGACGCCAGGGCACCAATTTCGTGACCGGCGAGTCCAATTATGTGCGCGTTCCAAGGTGGACCAACAAGGGCAAGGACATCTCCTCTCTCAATCCCATCATCGAGAATGTATACAGCCTTACAGGATCTCAGTCGGCTGTGTATCAGAAGATTCCTGAGGGATATCTGATAATGGCATCCAATTTCGACCACGGCGACAAGGAGCTCCTTACGGATATCTTTATCCCAAACTCATCGGATATAGTGCCCGCTGTAGAAAACGGCGAGATCTTCTCTGCCAATATGACAATCCTCAAAAAACAGTTTGTGGCGTCGTTTTTCCCGCTCTTCCTCAATTCCAGGATCAACGGCATGATATCCTGCATGAAGAGGTTCAGCATCTCCAAGCAGACCACCGACTACGTGAAGAATCATCTCGTAAATCAGTCGGGCTATCTGTTCTTTATCAGCAAGTCGGCCGATATCAACATCCATCCCGAGATGTCGAATGTGGAGAGCCTCCACGCCGAGCGCATCTTCAATAAGATAAAGACAGCTGATACCACCAAATCCATAGTCACCACATCATTCAAGATGCCCGAGAAGGAATACGATGTATGCCAGAAGGTATTGTATATCAGCGATCTCGACGCCTATATCGGAGTATGCTGCCCCGAATCTGAGCTGGGCATAGATACATCGCGCAAGGTAAGCGTGGTGCTCATGTTTCCCGGATTCCTGCTCCTTACACTGCTGCTCATGGTATTCGTAAACAGGATGTTCTTCTCCGTATTCAACAAGATCCGCTATTTTGTTTTCCAGATAGCTGATGGCAAGAGAGTGGAGAGGCAGGCATCTTCCATAGTATCCAAGATAGAGCCGGTGGAGTTTGCCGAGATGGAAAACTTTGTCAACAACATCATCGACAAGCAGCAGAAGCGCATAGAATGTATCGAGCAGCTCAAGAGCGGAGATTTCAGCTCGCCATCAGAGCTGGAGAAAGGCCAGGACTACGAGGGCGACCTCCTGCTGTCGCTCAAGGACAAGCTCTCGGCTCGCGAGAACACCGACCGCAGCCAGAAAGAGGACATCGAGCACACCGACTGGATAAACAACGGCATCACCACATTCATCGAGATTCTGCGATTCCATGGACAGGAGCGCAAGGTATTGGCATACAATATCATAAGCAATCTCGTAAAATACGTGGGAGCCATACAGGGAGCCATATATTTCACCAACGAGGACAATCCCGATGATGTAAGGCTCGAGCTGTCGGCATGCTATGCCTACGAGAAACAGAAACTCATAGAGCAGTCGTTCTCGGTAGACGAGGGACTTTTGGGACGCGCCTACCACGAGAGCAGAGTCATCAACCTCACCGACCTGCCTCCGGGATATATGAGAATCGTAAGCGGTCTGGGTGACGCCCAGCCAAACAACCTCATAATCGTGCCGCTCATCTTCAACCAGAAAATCAGCGGAATGATAGAGTTGGCCTCCTTCAAGATTTTCGAGGAATATCAGGTAACATTCCTCACACGCATAGCCGAATCCATAGCATCGGCCATCTCGGGACTCAAGATCAGCGAGCGCACCGAGACACTGCTTCAGCGCAGCCAGGAGCAATCCAAGCTCATGAAGATCCAGGAAGTGGAGATGAGGCGAAACCTCCAGGAGATGCGCCGCCTCAAGGAGGAAGCCGAAAACAAGGACTCCGAGATGCGAGGCCTGTTCCGCGCAGTGGATGCCACATCCCTCGTTACTCAGTACGACAAGGACGGCACCATCGTGAGAGTAAACTCGAGAGTGATAGATACAATGCAGATTCCGGAAGAAGACCTCGTGGGCAAAAACCACGCCGAGATCTCCAACTTCAATCCCGAGGACAAGAACTACCGAAAGTTCTGGGAAGACCTCCGTCACGGACAGACACGCAGCATTGTGGAATCAATATCCACACCTCAGCAGAAGAAAGTCTGGATATCCGAGACATTCTCGCCCATCACCGACGACCGCGGCAATGTGCTCAAGATCATCAACATCGGCATGAACATCACCGAGACCAAGGTGCTCGAGCAGCAGCTCCGCCGTCAGGAAAAAGAGATCAACCGACAGATGGACAAGCTCTCCGAAAAGGAGAAAGAGGTAACTGAGAAACAGCGATACATAGAGGACCGCGAGCTCCAGATGAAGACCTTCAACAACGCCATCGACTCGTTTGTAATAAAAGTGGAATTCAGCCGCAGGGGTGTTGTGCTCTCGGCCAATTCGCTGTTCTACAATGTAATGAAACTTACCGATCCCGATGTTATCAACCACGACCTGGTGGAGTTCCTCACACCCGAGTACGTATCGCCATTCTCCACATCCCTCACCATACTGTGCGCGGGCAGAGAGCAGAGCGAGAAACTCAAGTTCGCCACCACGGCCAATACGGTGCTCGTAAGCGCCAACCTCTTCCCGATGATGAACTCTAAGGGCGACGTGGAAAAGATTTTGCTTTTGGGTAATATTATTAGTGCTTAGAAATATGGTAACTAAAATAAAAAACTGGATAAAGGCATTTTTCGGAAAATCATACGACTTCTATTTCGTATACGGAATAGTGAGTTTTGTGATGGTGATGTCTATTGCCATAATAATAGGACTTATCGGCCGCGCCGGCAAGATCAGCGAGGCCAAGGAGAATGTGGAAAAATGCTCGCAGAATGTCTCCAAATCGCTCCGTGAGGTAATTTCCGCCAAGGTCGACAATCTCAACACACTTTCGTTGTGGTTTGTGCAGATAGGCAACCCCGAGCTCAGTTTCTCGCTCGACAGAAACCAGGCCGACGTGCTCCTGCAGGAAAACATATCATCACAGGCCGATATGAAATCACTATTCATGGTATGGGAGCCTAATATGTTTGACGGCAAGGATACTCTGTACGCATCCACCGAATACCACGACAGCACAGGCAGATACATCCCGATGTTCCTGAAACGACCCGACGGACTCGTGGAGCACGACTGCATACGAAACTACAACGACAATGCCGACGTAAACTCATATTACTATTACAAGACCAAGAAAAACGTATTCGTGCAGGAGCCACGCATCCAGCGCGAGTCGGCACACAATCTGCTGATAATGCCAATAGTGTATCCGCTCCACTTCGGCACCAAGCTCCTCGGCGTGATAGGCGCCGATTATGTAGTCAACAATCTCAACCAGCAGCTCAACTTTGCCGACAAGCCCGAGGGATGCCAGCTCGTAATATTCTCATCCACAGGCAAGGTGGTGGTATCGCCCGACAAGAACCTCCTCATAGGACGCGGCGTGGAAGCCGTATTCGAGGATTCGCCCGATTTCTATTACATCAAGTTCCGCCGTGGCGAGGAGTTCGAGCAGACAGTGGGCAGCGATTACATAATGTCGCGCACATGCCAGCTGCTTGATGTGGATGCACACTTCTCCATCTGCCTTATCTGCGATAGGGCAGAGCTAAACCGCGCCGGCAATTCGTTCCTGCTCTGGACCCTCGGAATAGCGCTCCTGATATTCCTCCTGCTCATGCTGCTCATCTACCTCTTCCGCTGGTATTACACCGCACAGGTAAACGTGCTCTCGCGCAAGGGCGAGGACATAGCCAATGTCGACAAGCCATACCTCCGCGATTCCAGAATATACGTCCCCGAGTTCCGCGCGTTGGACGATACATTATTCAAATACCACAAGACATTCGTAAAAATCCGCGACCTCAACCGCGAGATAGAGCTCTACCGCTACGAGGACGAGCTCAATACCCTGGAATCCGACAACGTATTCCAGAAATCATACAACTCTATGCTCGATACCCTCCGCAAGATAGCCAACAGCGAGAGCGAGCGCAAGAGCAAGGAAATCTCCGAAAACTGGATAGCACAGGGCGTGGCCGCCATCAACGAGAGCATGCGAATAGGATCCAACAAGGTGGACGTCCTATCACAAAACATCCTGATGACCCTCGTAAAATACACCAAGGCCGTATTCGGAGGCCTCTACATATACACCAAGGAAGCTGATGGCGAGTATCTGGTACTCAACGCCGCCGTGGCGCTCAATCAGAAAAAAGCCGTCAAGATCAAGATAGAGAAAGGCGTGGGCCTGGTGGGCACATGCGCCCTCGAGAAACAAGCCATCTACCTCGAGAAACTCCCCGACGACTACGTGAACGTATTCTCGGGCCTCGGCAAATCAAAGCCGAGAGTACTCGCAATACTCCCGATGCTCTACGATGGCGAGCTTGTGGCAGTAGTAGAGATAGCATTCATATCGGAGCTCCAGCCCCACGAGAAAGAATTCCTCTCCGTAATATCATCCACAATAGCCAGCTCGCTCGTTACCGCGCGCATCAACGAGCAGACAGAGCAGCTGATGAAGCAGTTCCGCTCCCAGGCCGACACTCTGGCGCAAAACGAGAAACAGATGTCGGAAAACATCAACCAGCTGAAAGTGGAGCAGCAGAAATCGCTCGACCGCGAGGTGGAGATGAAGGGACTCATCGAGGCGCTCAACAACTCTGTGCTCACTCTCGAATTCTCGCCATCGGGCAAGCTCCTGGCCGCCAACGAGCGTTTCCTCAAGACCATGCATTACGACCTGGCCGAGATACAGGGCGTAAATATCAGCGACCTCTGCCGATACGCCAAAGACGAGCACAACGCCATGATGACCCAGGTAATGCAGGGCAAATATTACGAGAAGGAAATCAAGCGATTCACCAAAAACAAGGAAGAGAAATGGCTTCTGGCCTCATACACGCCGTATTACGATTACGACGGCAAGCTATCGAAAATCCTCTTCTTTGCCACCGACATTACTGCCAACAAAAAACAGCAGGAAAAACTCGACAACACCAACAAGGACAACGAGAAACTCATCCACAAACTACGCATGGAGCTGGCCGCCGCCCGCAGCGAGGCCAAGGGCGATTAGCGTCCTCCATTATGTATCATATCAGCTGATGGCAAAAAAATCCGTATGAGGCATCTCTCCGGGGCGCCCATACGGATTTTGTGTTTCTTAATGTATAATTAAACAAAATTTCTGCACAATTCCAGAAAACATCCTTACCTTTGCATTGGTTTTGTTGGCGGGGCATGGCCATGCCGCCGTCATTAAAAGGGAATCAGGTGCAAGACCTGAGCTGTCCCGC
>JAZUEG010000499.1:0-3321 GCA_045640025.1 Bacteroidales bacterium | reverse complement strand
TTTTTCATGGAACATTTATTTTATAAACTAAAAATTGGATTTTCAGACCCTATATAGCGGAATTGTCATTGGACTGCTTGCGGCCAGCCCCGTAGGAGCGGTCGCCATTCTATGCATGCAGAAAACCATTCAGAAAGGTTTTTTTCATGGATGGTTTATGGGCGTGGGTTCTGCTTTCGGTGATTTCATATACGCAGTGGTGGCAGGTTTCGGCCTTTCCATCATCAAGAATTTCCTGGTAGACAATCGGGTGGTGCTCGGCATACTCGGAGGTCTGCTCATGATATATCTCGGCCTCAAGGTTTGGAGGGCCAATCCCGTGGAGCAGTGGAAACAGACCAAATCGCCTCAGTCGGTCAAGAGCAACCCTTTCAAGGGATTTGCCACAAGTTTTGCGCTCACTATCTCCAATCCGCTCACTATCATAGTATTCGGCACATTGTTTACGGCATCGGGATCGGTGTCGGAGGAGCCCAGTTTCCTCAATACCTGTGTTGCCCTGCTCGGCGTAATAATGGGAGCCATACTCTGGTGGACCCTGCTGGTATCCATTGTAAATATTTTCCGCAAAAAGATAGGTCCGCGCATTCTGCTGTGGATCAATAAGATAATGGGTGTGTCCATTATGCTGTTTGGCCTGTCGGTAATGGTGATAGTAATATTCTTCAACGACAAGCTTTAGGCTCTCCGTGCAAAATTAATGCGCTTGTTTTCCCTTTTAATAAAAATATTAATTATCTTTGCATAATCTCTGTAATATTTATTTTGAGAATATGAACATACGCAAAGCATTACTAATAGCCGCCGTGGCCGCATCTAATGTGGCTGTGGCCCAGGATGGCGTTTCCAGATCCTATTTCGACAAGAACGAGACTCAGCTGATGTCGGAGGGTAATCTGACCGACGGCCACGAGAACGGGCGCTGGACATACTATTACCGCAACGGCAAGAAATACAAGGAAGTGGATTTCTACATGGGCATCGTAAACGGCCGTGTGGCCTATTATTACGAGAACGGCACCCTGATGAACGAGGGTCAGGTAATCAACAACCAGACCACGGGCCCATACAAGGAGTATTACGACGACGGCACCCTCCGCACCGAGGGCCAGTACAAGCACGGCGACAAGGATTCCATCTGGAACCATTATAATATAGTATCGCGCCTGGTAATGGTGGAGCAGTGCCAGGACGGCAATTGCAGGGTAATGGAGGCCTGGGACAACGCCGGCAACAAGCTCGTGGACCGCGGAAACGGACTCTATATCCAGTACCTATCCGACGAGAAAACCGTGAAGGAGAAAGGCCGTTACAAGAACGGACTCAAGGATTCCACATGGGTAACCTACTGGAACAACGGCAACAGGCTCACAGTGATGAACTACAGCGAGGGCCAGCCCACCGGCGAGGTGCTCACATTCTATGAGAGCGGAAAGAAACGCAGTATCGAGAATATCGAAAACGGCGAATACAAGGTCTGGTTTGAGAACGGAAACCTTTCCACCAGCGGATACATGAAAGATTCGGAGCGCGACGGCGAGTGGAAAATCTACAACGAGCAGGGACTCCTGCTCCGCGAGGGCCAGTACCTTAAGGGCCAGAAGGAAGGAGTGCACACCGCATATTTCGGCAACGGCAAAAAGGAATCCGAGATTACTTTCAGGAACGGAAAGAAAGACGGCCACGCCGTCTGGTACCGACGCGACACCACTTCCAACATCAAGAACCGCATGGTGAAACACATGGAAGGCGATTTTGAGGCCGACATCCAGACCGGACACTGGACATATTACCAGATAGACGGCAAGGTGGGCAACGAGGGCGAGTATTCCAACGGCAAGATGACCGGCCTCTGGGTTTGGTATTACGACACCGGCGAGGTATGGAAAAAAGGAAACTACAAAAACGGCGAGCGCAACGGTGTATACACAGTATTCTTCGAGAACGGAAAGGTATTCTACACCGGCAACTTCCAGGACAACAAGGAGGAAGGATTCTGGAAACGATTCCACGAGAACGGCCGTCCCGAGATGGAAGGCTGTTTCCACAATGGAATGATGGATTCTATATGGAAAGAGTGGTTTACCAACGGAGTGCTCCGCTACGAGATCTCATACAAGAACAATCTGAAGGACGGCCCCGTAATCTATTACGACGAGACCGGAATGAAGACAATGATAAACACCTACAAAAACGGCCAGTACAACGGAAAATTCATCCAGTACAATGAGACCGGAGTAGCCGTGGTGGATGGCCAGTACATCAGCGACAAGAAAACCGGCGAATGGATCTACCGCCAGGCCGACAGCAAGATCATCCGCAAGGAGGCCTACAAGGACGGCCGTCCAACCGGCACATGGACAGAGTATTACCCCAACGGCGCCATCCAGAGCCAGAAGACATTCGGCAAGAACGGAACCCTCGACGGCAAGGTGATAAAATACGAGCGCTCGGGCAAGGTAACCTACGAGGCACAATATTCCAACGGCAAGCTCGTAAGGATTCTGCAGCAGGCCGGAGGAGTGAATATGCCACAGTATTAGCTGCCATAAAAAACAACAGACGATAACCAACTGATATACAAGAATGAATAATATAAAAATAGCCGTAGACGGACACTCGTCGTGCGGCAAGAGCACCATGGCCAAGGCACTGGCCAGACATTTCGGATTTGTGTACATCGACACCGGAGCCATGTACCGCGCCGTAACACTCTTCGCCATGCGCGGCGGTGTGATGCGCCCCGACGGCACTCCCGACGAGGACCTTCTGAAATCCAGGATCAAGGACGTGGAGGTGAGATTTGCCCCGCAGCCCGACGGTACAAGCCATACCTGCCTGAACGGCGAGGACGTGGAGGCCGAGATCCGCGGAATGGAGGTTTCCAGCAATGTAAGCCGCATAGCCGCCCTCAAGTTCGTGAGGGAGGAGATGGTGAACCTTCAGCGCAAGATGTCGCAGGACTGCTCGGTGATAATGGACGGCCGCGACATAGGCACGGTGGTATTTCCCGATGCCGAGCTCAAGATTTTCGTGACAGCGCGCCCCGAGGTGAGGGCCCAGCGCCGCTACGACGAGCTCAAGGCCAAGGGCGACACCAAGGTGACATTCGATGAGGTGCTCAAGAACCTCACCGAGCGCGACCTCATAGACAGCACCCGCGCCGAATCGCCTCTCAAGATGGCCGACGACGCCACTCTGCTCGACAATTCGGACCTTACCAGGGAGCAGCAGTTCCAGGTGGCCGTCAGCTGGATAGAAAAACTTATTAAGTAATTGAAATGTTGAAATGTTGAAGTGATTGAAATGTTGAAATGTTGA
>JAZUEG010000498.1:0-3014 GCA_045640025.1 Bacteroidales bacterium | reverse complement strand
AGGCCGCTTACGAGCTTATGGCCGCCGCAACATTGATCGTAGTAGGTAAGTTCCTCCTGCCATTGATGATTGAGAAGAAGATTTTCACAATCCCACAGTTCCTCCGCGAGCGTTACAATTCGGGTGTAGGTCTCTCGTTCTCTATTCTCTGGCTCTTCCTCTATGTATTTGTAAACCTTACATCTGTGGCCTGGCTCGGCGCTTTGGCTATCCAGCAGATTCTCGGTCTCCCTACCGACCAGATTATCGAGGTATTCGGAATGCAGGTTGACCAGGTTCGCTTGGTAATCATTCTTGCATTGTTCCTCATCGCAGGTATCTACTCTATCTACGGTGGTCTTGCCTCAGTGGCCTGGACCGACGTAATGCAGGTGACATTCCTCGTAGGCGGTGGTCTTATCACAGCTTACTTTGCTCTCGACTATATCGGCGAGCATGTTTGGGGCTGTGGCGCTATGGAGGCTCTCGGCCGTATCTACGACTTCTGTATCAACAAGGACGGTGACTCGCACTTCAACCTTATTGTTAAGCGCGCTGCCGACCTCTATCCATCTATCAACGGTATTCCTGAGATCGCAGTTCAGTCGTTGAATGAGACATCAGCTACACTGGCCAACGGCGTTACTGTTTCAAGAGACATAATCGCTCCAGTAGTGGAGGGTCAGGCAGTAGCCGAGGGTGTTAACGTAAGCGTTAAGGAGGATCCATTCTTCACCAACCCTGGTCTCGTACTCGTATTCGGTGCTCTCTGGCTCACCAACCTCGGATACTGGGGATTCAACCAGTACATTATCCAGAAGGGTCTTGCAGCCAAGTCGCTCTCTGAGGCCAAGAAGGGTATGGTATTCGCCGCAGTTCTCAAGATTTTGATTCCTTTCATCGTATGTATCCCTGGTGTATGTGCATTCTACATCATGAACGGTACATGGGATGGCCAGTCGGTACTCGACATTCTCCAGAGCAAGGGCGACCAGCTCTCAGGTTCTATCACACGTTCGGATGACGCTTATCCTTACCTGATCAGAAACTTTACTCCAACCGTTATCAAGGGTCTCTCATTTGCAGCGTTGTCAGCAGCCGTAATTTCTTCACTGGCTTCTATGTTCAACTCTACATCTACACTCTTCACAATGGATATCTACAAGCAGTTCATCAACAAGAACGCTTCGGATTCACAGCTCGTTAAGGTAGGCCGTTTGACCTCTATCTGCGCCCTCCTCATCGCCCTCATCTCTGTATATCCATTGATGGGCGGTATCGACCAGGCATTCCAGTTTATCCAGGAGTACTCGGCATTCGTTTACCCAGGTGTTGTAGTAATCTTTGGTCTCGGTCTTCTCTGGAAGCGTGCATCAGGCACCGCCGCCATTGCAGCCGCTATCGGTACATTCGCATTCTCTATCATCTTCAAGTTCATGTTCCCTGAGATGCCGTTCCTCGTACGTTCTGGCGTAGTATTCATCGTACTCGTAGTAATGTTCGTAATTCTCTCGCTCAAGAGCAAGCCTGAGGAGCAGGAGTCTGCTACCGAGCTTTCAGCTGAGGATGTTAAGACACAGCTCTTCTGGAGCAAGATTATGTTCATCGTGGCTGGCGTATCAGCTGCATTGTTCGTAGCCTCATTCTTCAGCGAAACACTCCACATCTACGGTATGGAAGGTGCTATGGCATTCTTCGCCGCTATTACCGGTACTATCGGTTACTACCTCCGCAGCAACGCCCTCGATACAGTTCAGGACAAGAAGCTCGTGGAGATCGATCTCGCTATCTTCAGAACAGACAGAACATTCAACATTGGTGCCGCTGTGGTTATCATACTGTTGACAGTTCTCTACATTGCTCTCTGGTAGCATATATCATTGCTTGAATTTTTTGAATTGCTGGTTGGGACATTGATTCCAATCAGCAATTCTTTCATTCAACAATTTATTTATATCAGCTAATAACATGAGTTTTTACGAGAATCATCCGAAATTCTACATCTCTACCGACTGTATAATTTTCGGATATTTCAACAACAGCATTCATGTACTTATCCGTCCGCGCGCCATGGAGCCCTGCAAGGGAATGCCGTCGCTGATGGGCGGTTTTGTAGATGACGACGAGAGTGTCGACAATGCGGCCTCAAGAATAGTGAAGGAACTCACAGGTCTTGAGGATTTCTACATACAGCAGGTAGGCGCTTTCGGAAATGTGGACCGCGATCCGGGCGAGCGTGTGGTTTCCATCAGCTACTATGTGCTAATAAAGGCACTGGAATACAGCGACGAAATCCGCCAGAAGTATCATGCTACATGGATGAAAATCGATGAGCTGCCCGAATTGTACGGCGACCATAATGCGATGGTGGACATGGCTCACAAGATTCTTCAGGAAAAACTCGCCTGGGATCCTATCGCATTTTACCTCTTGCCTGATAAGTTTACTCTCACTCAGCTTCAGACTCTGTACGAAAATATTTACGGATGGGAGCACGACAAGAGAAACTTCAGAAAAAAACTCACCGAAGATAATCACATCGTGAATACTGGCGAGATTGACAAGACGACATCAAAGCGCGGTGCCAATCTTTTCAGATTCGATTTCGACGGTTACAACAAGGACAAAGTTTTTAAATTATAACACATAAATTAACAAGAAGATATGTTAGAAGAATTGAAAGAGAAGGTATTCAAGGCCAACCTCGACTTGGTAAAGCAGGGTCTTGTAATCTTCACATGGGGAAATGTATCAGGCATCGACCGCGAGAAGGGACTCGTGGTTATCAAGCCATCGGGAGTTGACTACGACTCTATGAAGGCCTCTGACATGGTGGTTGTTGACCTCAATACCGGCAAGGTAGTGGAGGGCGATCTCAACCCATCGTCAGACACCCCAACCCATCTCGTGCTCTACAGGGCATTCCCAAACATAAAGGGTGTTGTACACACTCACTCTACCTACGCCACAGCATTCGCTCAGGCTGGTCAGGATATTCCTAACATCGGCACAACCCATGCCGATTATTTCTACAA
>JAZUEG010000497.1:0-9565 GCA_045640025.1 Bacteroidales bacterium | reverse complement strand
GAAAAGATTGCATCATTATATTTGTCCATAGCCCTTTTTCCAAACTGGTCATAGATATAAAATAGTATTGTCCGAAAATTTTTCTTTGCGGTATCCGACCAAACAACATTCATCATTTTTCTGGCAATGAGTCTATTAGTGTACGAAAATAAGTTTTCATCTCATCGTTGGTATATACATTGCCATTGGCAATTTCCTCCTGCGATTTCATAACCATATTACGCACATCACCTACCGTGAAAGGTTCACCTGGTTCTGATGCCATACCATACGACAATATAAACTCTGCCTCATCGGCTGCGACAGGTCTCCCTGCCAACAGGCTCTTTTCTATTTTATCAACATCAAAACTCTGATCCATTCCATATTGCGAGCAGAATTCCTTGTCATTAGCTATGGCTGATATAATCGCTTTTTCCAAGAAGGAGGACACATCGCCCCCCTTCTTCTCCAAATAATTGAAAAAGTAATCCGCCACGTTGCTTCTTATATTTGCATTTATCGCTGTTGTAGTCATATACTATCTCTTTTTCTTCTTTCCCTGATTGTTGAAATTGGGATTGAATGATTTGTTGTTCTTATTTCCCTGACCGCCAAACTGAGGCTTGCCACCCTCGCGGTGAGGCGGAATGTTGTCGTTGTATTTCTTGTTTCCGCCGCCGTACTGAGGCTTGCCACCTTTATTGTTGTTGCCGAAATTACCCTTGCCGTCGCCACCCTGGAAATTGCGGGAATGGCCCTGCTCGTCCTTGTACCAGAAAAAATACTGACGCTGGGCGAGTTTCTCCTTTGGAGTCTTGGCGGAGAACACGGGTTCAAGAGTGTAAGGATCGTAGCCAGTGTACCAAGTCTCGGTGGCAATGGTCATCGGAGTTGGCGTAAAGTCCTGAACCTGTTCCAGCTGATATCCCATTTTCTTGGTGAGCTCGGCAAGCTGCTGCATATCCTTCTCGGTGCAGCCGGGGTGCGACGATATGAAATACGGTATCAGCTGCTGACGCAATCCACATTCGGCGTTCACCTGGTCGAAAATCTTCTTGAACTCGTAGAAGAGCTGGAACGACGGCTTCCTCATCAGATAGAGCACGTTGTCGGAAGTGTGCTCGGGCGCAACCTTCAGGCGTCCGCTCACGTGCTTGGCTATCAGCTCGCGGGCGTATTTCATCTGCGACTCGTTGCAGCCCTCGTACTTGCAGTTGTGGAGAATCATATCGTAGCGGACACCCGAACCGATGAAACTTTTCTTGATTTCGGGAAGTGCGTCCACAGCCTTATAAATATCCAACAGCGCCGAATGGTCAGTTACGAGATTCGGACAAATCTTAGGGTGCAGGCACGACGGTTTCTTGCAGACCTCACAGGCCTTGGGATTGTGGCCGTGCATACCGTACATATTTGCCGACGGTCCGCCGAGGTCAGAGAGATAGCCCTTGAAATCAGGCAGTTTAACAACCTCCTTAACCTCCTTCATAATGCTCTCCTTGCTACGGCAGGCAATGAACTTGCCCTGATGAGCCGAGATTGTGCAGAACGCGCAGCCTCCGAAACATCCGCGGTGAAGGTTCACGGAATGCTTTATCATATCGTATGCTGGGATTCGCTTGCCCTTGTATTTTGGGTGAGGCACACGCATATACGGGAGGTCGAACGAGCGGTCGATCTCCTCGGTGGTCATAGGCGGAAATGGCGGATTCACAACCACATAGTTGTCGCCGACACCTTGCAGAAGGCGCTGGGCGTGCATTTTGTTGGACTCCTCCTCAATGTGCTTGTAGTTCTCGGCCTCGCATTTCTTGTTGCGCAGACATTCCTCGTGAGAATGGAGAACAATGTCGTCGTCGGTGATTCCGCCTGGAACATCGTTCTTGTCGCAGAGATATACAATCTGCGGAATATCACGGAGTTGCTCCAGAGTCTTGCCCTCGTTGAGCGCGTTGGCAATGGCGATAATCGTCTTCTCGCCCATACCATAGCTGATAAGGTCGCCGGCTGAATCGCATAGAATGCTTGGGCGCAGCTTGTCCTGCCAGTAATCATAGTGCGTAACCCTGCGGAGCGAAGCCTCGATACCGCCCAAAACTATGGGCACATCAGGGAACAACTCTCTGAGAATCTTGCTGTAAACAATGGTAGGATATTCAGGACGACAGTCTGTGCGACCGTCGGGAGAATATGCGTCCTCGCTGCGGAGACGCTTGTTTGCGGTATATTTGTTCACCATAGAGTCCATAGCTCCAGGCGATATTCCGAAGAAAAGACGCGGTTTTCCAAGTTTCTTGAAATCGCGGAAGTCGCCATGCCAGTCGGGCTGAGGCACAATGGCCACCTTGTAGCCCGCGGCCTCCAGGGTACGTCCGATAACGGCAGCACCAAACGAGGGGTGGTCGATATAGGCGTCACCCGAAAAGAGGATGACGTCCAAATCCGTCCAGCCTCTCAACTCACATTCTTTCTTTGTAGTTGGTAAAAAATCTGTCAGCAACATATTTTTTGTTATAATCTTCCAATAAGAGAATCAGGATCCTGACGGGTGTCCCAAAGGTCATAGATGAGCACTTTGCCACCTTCAATGTAGTATATTATTTTGAAATACGGCTTAATCACAATGCGTCTATAGACAACATTGTAATTTTCAGTATATGGCTCCTTCATACCCATCCACGGATTATCCGCCAATGCCAATCTATAATACCCAACCTTTGTGATAAGTTTGCTTATTGTACTCTTTGCATAAATTTCAGGTATTTTGTTGATTGTTCTGTTCATTGACCATTGAAAATGGTTGGTGAAAACTACTTGAAAAGCCACGGGTAATCCTCCTTAAGTCCTTTGAAAAAATCCTCTGCAGAACAATACAAGCCATTTTCGTATTCATATATGGCTTCTCTATGCCACTCGTCCCATTGTTCTTTGGTCTGAGGCTTGCGTCCATATTCCAAACCTGAAGGCGAACGCATAGGATATTTCTTTAGCAATGCTTCAAGTTTTTCCTGAGGGATTACAACTTCTTCATCGTCGTCACGCAAATGTAAGCCCCAAGAGGCCAATTCTTCTGCGCCGGCAATTGCCTCTATATCCACATCCTCCTCCACAGCAAAATCCACTGCGGGTTCCGCTGCCTTGGTTGGCTGTCCTAAGTCTATATCCTTGAAATCCTTTCCCATAGTGATTAGTCTGTTTTTTGTTAACAATTTGTTGTCATTACCAATAGTTACAAAGAGAACCAGTTTCCTGACGGGTGTCCAAGCAAAGCCATTTACATTCGGATTTTATTATCGTCTCAAACTCCTCGAAGGTAAAGCCAATGCCACTTTCCATAACCTCAATAGTTTCTCTATGCCACTCTTCCCATTGCTCTTTGGTCTGGGGAGGACGGCCAAGTTCACGACCTGCAGGAGTAAATCCTGAGGAATATTTTCGAAATGCCTCAATTTTATATTGTGGTATTGCTATATCAGCATACTCAGTATCAGCCAACAGCGTATCCACATCCTCCTCCACAGCAAAATCCACTGCGGGCTCTGCTGCCTTAGTTGGCTGTACTAAGTCTATATCCTTGAATTCCTTTCCCATAGTGATTAGTCTGTTTTTTGTATTTGCAAAGATAGGGAATTTTTCTACCAACAACAAAAAAAGTTAATCCATAGGATACACCACGCCCCATTCCTTTCTGAGCTGGTCCATCATCTGCATTATCTTCAGGGTCTCGGCGTGAGGCATATAGGGCGACTCAAGCATTCCCATGCGCATGGCGTCCTGACAGGCATAAACCTGATACTCGTAGCCAGTGATCTGATTCTCAGGAGCCTTGTGGGTCTGTATCAGCTGATACTCATTATTATAGACCTTAACCTCCATCGGGCAGTTGATATTATCGACTGTAAGCCAGCCCTGCTCGCAGCTGATAACGCCGTGACGGTCGTTGTAGCAGCAGGCGGCACTCTGAATGTTGGCCATTCTGCCGTCCTTGTAGAGGAAACTCATGGCGTTGATGATATCCATGCCGGTCTCGCCCTTCCATACATTCGACTTGATATCGGCAATGTCGCCGCCGAAATACATTCGGGCAAAGTTGATGGAATAGACTCCGAGGTCGAGCAATGCGCCGCCGCAGAGCTCAGGCTTCACGATTCTCTCCTTGAACTCCATCTGATAGCAGAGCGAGGCGTTCAAAAGTCTTGGTCGGCCGATAACTCCGCTGTTCAGAATCTCTTTGATTGTGATAGACAGAGGCATATATCTTGTCCAGATAGCCTCGGTGATGAAAATATTTCTCTGATGCGCAAGATTCAGGATCTCCTCGGTCTCGCGGGCGTTGGCCATGAAAGCCTTCTCGCAAAGCACTGGCTTGTCGTGCATAAGGGCCAATTTGGTGTGCTCGTAGTGGTGAGAGTGCGGAGTGGCAATGTAAACCAGCTCCACCTCGGGATCCTTCACAAGCTCCTCGTAGCTGCCGTAAGCCTTCTGGAAACCGTAAGTCTTGGCAAACTCCTGAGCACGGCCCAAGTCGCGGGCGGCTATGGCGTATCTCATCTCGGGGTGAGGCTGAAGAGTCTCTCCCATCTTGCAGGCTATCCAGCCCGCTCCAATAATTCCTACTTTCATGTCTTTCTTTGAGTTTTTAAATTGTTGGTATTTTCCCACAAAGATAGTATTTTGCATCGCATTTCTATTGATTATCTACATTAAGCCTGCCTTTGCCTACCAATATCCCCACCACTGCCACCACTCCCAATACCATCGGGTAATAGAGATACTGGATGATATCTATCGGCGATACAGACGCAAGTCCCGCCGCTATCAGGAGCTGTGCGCCGTAGGGTATCAGGCCCTGGGCAAAGCACGAGAACGTGTCGAGAATGCTGGCGGCGCGCTTGGGCTCTATGGAATATTTCTGAGCGATATCCTTCGATACCTGACCTACCGTAAGTATCGCGATGGTATTGTTGGCGGTGCAGATATCGGTAATGGCCACGAGAAGGGCAATGCAGAACTCGGCGCCACGCTTGCCCTTAACGGCCGAGGTCAGCTTCATGGTAATGTAGTCGAGACCGCCGTTGTAACGTATCAGCTCCAACATTCCGCCGGCCATCATTGTAACGATAATCAGCTCGCCCATTCCGAGGATTCCGGCGCCCATAGAAGTCATCAGGCCTGACAAATCGTAACTACCTGTGGCAATGCCCACTATGGCTGTCAGCAGGATACCTATCGAGAGAACTATCATGACATTAACCCTCAGAATGGCAATCACCAAAACCGCAATGTAGGGAATCACCTTCCAAAGCGAATAGTCGTGGTCCTGGGTATTTATATCGACATCAGCTCCCACAAAGGCATAAACCACCAGCATGATAATGGCCGCCGGGAAAACTATCCTTGCGTTTGCCCTGAACTTGTCGGACATATTGCAGCCCTGACTCTGAGTGGCAACTACTGTGGTATCGGAGATGAAACTGAGATTGTCGCCGAAGAAGGCTCCGCCCACCACAACGGCCGTTATCATCGGCACTGAGAATCCTGTCTGAGAGGCGATGCCGACGGCCACGGGCGTTAGTGCCACGATGGTTCCCACCGACGTGCCGACGGCCAGACTGATGAAGCAGGCCGCAAGAAACAATCCCGGTATCAGAAACTGCGACGGCAAAAGCGAGAGCGTTAGATTCACAGTGCTATCCACCGCGCCCATCTCCTGCGCCGATTTCGCGAAAGCGCCCGCCAATATGAAAATCCAGATCATCATAAGAAGGCTCTTGTTGCCGACGCCCTCCGAGAATTTTTCAACACGCTTTTCAAGCTTCAGATCCGTGGTGATGGCGATGGCGTAAATGCACGACACAAGGAACGCCACGGTGATAGGCACCTTGTAGAAATCGTTGAGGTAAATCGACAGTCCGAGATACACAAGCACAAAGAGTATCAGCGGAGTAAGCGCAAAGAAATTTGACTTGGTTTTCACTTTAAACAATTAAGAATTAAAAATTAAGATTTAAGAGCTTCCCTACAAAGGTCCCCAACGGGGACAAAGCTTCTATAACCGTATGTACACCAATGCGCAGCATTGTTTACATACGGCCACAGACTACACACGAGCGCACACATACGGCCACAGACTACCCACGGCCACACACAAAAAAAAGGCTGACGAGACTTATCGCCTCATCAGCCTCTATATCTTAAGCTGCGGAATGCCAACTACTACTCGCCCCAGAAGAGCTTGATGTCGTTGTCGGCGAGCTTGCTGTCGTCTGATGTGTAAACCTGAACCTTGATGCCGAAGATGTCCATTACGTTCTTCTCGAACTCGTCGATGGTCCACATTGGGTTGATAGAGATCTCGCCGCTCTTATCAGCGTTGTCGTCCTGACGAACATTGGCGATAAGGAGCTCATCGTCCACGAAGTGGTTCTGAGTGTTGTAGACACGGAGGCAGAAACCGTAGGTCTCCTTGAAAGCCTCGCGTACTGTCTTCACCTTCATGCGGCCGTCGATCTTGAGAGCCTTGCCTGAGCATACTGGCAACTCGTTCTCGGCGAGCTTGCTGTCGTCCTGTGTGTATACCTGAACCTTGATGCCGAATGTATCCATGAAGTTCTTCTCGAACTCGTCGATAGTCCACATAGGATCTACTGAGAACTCGCCAGACTTAGCGGCGTCGGCGTCCTGACGTACCTGAGCGAGCACGAGCTCCTCGTCTACGAAGTGGTTCTGTGTATTGTAAACACGGAGGCAGTATCCGAAACATTTCTTGAAATCAGCCTTGAGGGTCTTCACCTTCATGCGGCCATCTACTTTCAATCCTTCCATAACTTTTAAAGATTAGTTTTGTTTTAAAATTGTTGTTTTCTAATTACTTTAGCCCCGGGAACCTGAATCCCCGGCTTTTCGGCAAGCAATTTAGCAACGATTTTCCGAAAAAACAAATTATTTGGATTTTTTTTCGAAAAAAAATTACTTCCAGTCCTGCCACTCCAGATCGTCGAGATTCACCTCGGTGGCATTGCCTCCAAAAGACTTGGTGGCCGAGTCGAAATCGTCCTTGCTCACCTCCTTGCCCTGTGTGCGGATGGCGTCGGCTTTCATGAACTTGCTGGGATCCTCGTCGATATCGGCAGTCCAGTAATATATGCCTGCAAGCTTGCTGTCCTTGATTACCGAGTATGTCTCCTGCTGGAAAGTCATGGTGCCTATGCCCTCGCGTACTCCGGCGCCGTTTACTATTACGAGCTCCTTTGGCTCAAAATTGTTGGCGGCCACGAGTGTTAGGCCGGCCTTGGCGTCGAATGTGCAGATAGTCATAATTGGCTCGTCCTTGCGCCAGTGGATGTACTCGGGCTTGCCGTCCTTGTCGATGTCGTACTTAGCAAATACGGTAGGCAGAGTGGTGTTGTCGTCCATGTAGCTGGCCCATACGGCCTTTACCTGATCGGCGGTAGGCTCGGCCGATACAGCGGGAGCCTCGGATTTTTCTGCGCCATTAGCTGCACTGCTGTCAGCCGCGCCGCCCTTGTTGCCTCCGCACGATGCCATCATCATGAGCGCGAAAGCTGGAATTAGGAATTTCTTCATGTTTGTAGTTCTTGATATTTAATGTGTTGTTTGTCACTGTTTTATCACTATCTCGCGGCAGATGTTGTTGGCGTCGATGCGGTATTGGCGGCCCTGCTGATCCACAAACACATCGCTGCCCAGGCGCGAGGCAAAAATCTTGGAGGCCGGGTCTATGGCGGCGCCCACCGACAGCCTGTGCTCCGTGCAGTAGTCCTGCGACATTATGGTGATGCACGATACAAGGTCTTTCTTGGTGTCGATGCGAGCTATGTCGAGAGAGCCCTGGCGGAGGTAGAATGTGTTGTCGTTGATGGTGACCACGCGCACGTCGCCCAGGTCGCCGTCCTTGGGCAGAGGCTGTCCGAGGGCCACTCCTCCCAGGTCGGTGGCGTTTATCAGCTGCATCTTTCCGGGGCGCTTCATAAACTTGTCGCCGTTCCATGCCAGCTCCACAATCCTGTGGCCGGGTGTGCCGTCGTGCACGAGCACGGCCAGGCTGCGCTCGGTGAGGGTGCGGTATTCCATATTGGATGGCGCCGACAGATTCTGCCAGTCGGCCGGCTGCCCGCCATTTGCGATATAATAGTACATGCCCAGTCCGTTGGCGAAATCGGCGTCGCAGATAGGCATATTGCAGGGCAGCTCCTTTACGGGATAGAGCTTGCGCCCGTCGAATATGTAGCAGCTGGCGCTGTGGAGATTGTATTTGCCATCAGCTGATACGGTGCTTATGGTGTGGAGCACAAGGCACCTGCCGTCGTTGCGCTTGTAGCAGGAGACCTCGGCGTCGTAATACCCGTCGCACACAAAATCGAAATGCCAGTACTGCTGGTCGGTGCGGCCCAGCCTGGCCGATTCCATGTATTCGGAAACCTTTTCCTCGTCGGCGGGCTGTCCGCTCAGGCGCACCGATATTCCGGAGCCCAGCAGACGGGCGGCCATGTAGGCCACATCGCCCTGTACGGCCCGCGCGCCCAATGGCATCAGGGCGGCCATGATAATAATGAGCAGTCTGAGTGCAGATGGCAGTGTTCTGCCGTTATTCTTCATCTTCATATCCAAGTTTTTATTTCAGCTAATACAGAATTAATTTTTTCCGCATCAAAATTATTAAAAAAAACAATGCGGCAAAATATAAAACGCATAAAAACGCCTCACCCCGCCGGATATGGCCATCTCGCGGTGGCATATCCAACGGGGTGAGACATATAGGCATTATATATCTGTACCTAAAAATCTATATTATGCGTAGAGCGACAGTTTTCTGTCCTCTATCATCTTGCGCAGGTTGATGAGTGCGTATCTCATGCGGCCGAGGGCGGTATTGATGCTTACGCCTGTCTGCTCCGCAATCTCCTTGAAACTCATTTCGCCGTAGTGGCGCAGGAGGATTACTTCCTTCTGGTCGTCGGGAAGTTCGTTGATGAGCTGCCTTACCTCAAACTCTATACGGTTTTGTACCATCTTGTCCTCAATATTGCTCTCCGCAAACTTCTTGCTGTTGAAGAGGTCGGCCTCGCTCTGATCGCTCGATGTGATCTTGAGGTGCTTCTCGCGGCGGTAGTGGTCGATTATGAGGTTGTGGCTTATTCTCACTACCCATGAGAGGAATATGCCCTTGTCCATGTACCTGCCCTTGCGGAGGCTCTTTATCACCTTGATAAAAGTCTCCTGGAAGATATCCTCGGCCAGCTCGCGGTCCTTTACGTTGAGCATTATATATGTGAACACCTTGCTCTTGTGACGCTCGAAGAGGGTCTTGATGCAATTGTCATCGCCCTCGGCAATAAAGAGGTTGATGAGCTCCTGGTCTTTCAATTCTGTATATACCATGATGTACGTGTGTTTTAGTTAGTAACGTGTAGCTCTCAATCTTATAGGCAGTCCTCCTTAGTTTTTATGTTAGTAATTATGTTTTTATATCCACTTATACGTCGTGTTTCCAAAAAGGTTTCAGCTAATACAGTTAAAAAGTGTTAAAATTATATCCCGCCATCAGCTGAAACACACCTGA
>JAZUEG010000496.1:0-12033 GCA_045640025.1 Bacteroidales bacterium | reverse complement strand
AGAATTACGGATACAGATTCAAGCGTGTTGACCTCGAGAACCAGCCTGAGATCAAGGCCCTTGCCGAGAATGTGTGCGACACATCGCGCAGCACAGCCATCGAGGAGAAGGGCGCCCGCGTGGGCACCATCGAGCACGTTTTGGCGGCCGCATACGCTCTTGGTATCGACAACCTCTGCATCGAGGTTTCCGCAGCCGAGACCCCAATCATGGACGGCAGCGCTGCCGAGTTCGTGAAGGCTCTCGTGGATGCCGGGATCGTGGAGCAGGAGGCCGACAAGGTTTTCTACGAGATACGCAACACCGTAACATACACCAACGACGAGAAGGGCATAGAGCTCAGCGTATATCCCGACAGCAAGCTCACATACAACGTAATGGTTGACTACAACAATCCAGTTCTCGGCAACCAGTACGCCGCAATCAACAGCTTCGACAATTTCAGCACCGAGATTGCACCTTGCAAGACATTCGTGTTCCTCAGCGACGTACTCTTCCTCGCCCAGAACAACCTCATAAAGGGTGGCGACCTCGCCAACGCTCTCGTTGTTGTTGACAAGGAATACTCTCAGGCCGAGATGGATAAGATTGCCGACCTCATGGGCAAGCCTCATGTGGAGGCCAAGGGTGCTGGATATCTCAATGCCCAGGATCTTATCTTCAGCAACGAGGCAGCGCGTCACAAGCTTCTCGACCTCATCGGCGACCTCGCCCTCACCGGCGTACGTCTCAAGGGCAAGGTGCTCGCCACACGTCCAGGCCACGCAAGCAACGTGGAGCTGGCCAAGATTATCCGCAACGAGGTAAAGGCATTCCAGAAGGATCCAGTTGAGTACTTCGACCTCAGCAAGCCTCCAGTTCTCGATATCAACCAGATAAAGGGACTCCTGCCTCACAGATACCCATTCCTGCTCGTGGATAAGATCATCGAGATGGGCAAGGACTACATCATCGGTGTCAAGAACATCTCGTTCAACGAGCCACAGTTCATGGGCCACTTCCCAACAGAGCCTGTAATGCCGGGCGTGCTCCTCATCGAGGCCATGGCCCAGACAGGCGGTATCCTCGTGCTCAACAATGTGGATGAGCCAGAGCGCTACTCCACATACTTCGCCAAGATCGACGGCGTTAAGTTCAAGAACAAGGTGGTTCCAGGCGACACACTCGTATTCAAGCTCATCTTTACAGCGCCTATCCGCCGCGGCATGGTTATGATGAAGGGCCAGACATTCGTGAACGGCAAGGTTGTCTGCGAGGGCGAGTTCGTAGCCTTGGTTACAAAGAACAAGTAAGCCAAAATATATATCGACAAACTAAAAAACAAGAAACAGATGAGTACAATTCATAAATTTGCCGAGGTGAGCCCCAATGCCAAGATCGGCGAGAATGTCACCATTGGTCCATTCTGCGTAATCGAGGATGATGTGGAGATAGGCGACGGCTGCACCCTCATAAGCAATGTTCACGTTTTCCCAGGCACACGTCTCGGCAAGAACAACAGGATTTTCCCCGGCGCGTCTATTGGCGCTGTTCCCCAGGACCTGAAGTTTGTAGGCGAGTACACCACTCTGGAGGTTGGCGACAACAACACCATCCGTGAGTGCGTGACCCTGAACCGCGGCACGGCATCGCGCGGCAAGACCGTTATCGGCAGCAACAACCTCATCATGGCATATTGCCACGTGGGCCACGACTGCGTGCTCGGCAGCCACATCGTGATGAGCAACGCCATCCAGGTGGCCGGCGAGGTTGAGATCGACGACTGGGCCGTTATCGGCGGTGGCTCGTGCATCCCTCAGTTCAGCAAGGTGGGCAAGCACTCGATGACATCAGGCATGAGCGGACTCAACAAGGACGTGCCACCATACGCATACGCAGGCCGCACACCGGTTCAGTATTGCGGATACAACAAGGTAGGCATGGAGCGTCGCGGATTCACACCCGAGCAGGTGGCCACAGTAAAGGAATGTTACAGAATCATCTATCAGATGGGTCTCAATGTAACCAAGGCTGTGGAGAAGATAAAGACCGAGATGCCCGAGACCGAGGAGCGCAACGAGATTCTCGCCTTCATAGCCCGCTCTCAGCACGGCATCCTCGTAGGACCGAAACTTTAGTTTGTAGAGACGCGCCCCCGGCACGTCTCATATACAGATTTCCGCACAGATTACACAGAGCACACAGATCTATTCTTTATTAATATAATCTGTGTTATCTGTGTAATCTGTGCGATTTTTATGTGTTCAATCACTTCAATCATTCAACACTTCAATCACTTAAAAATGGTAGAGATTTGCAATCTGGCCTCAGGCAGCAACGGCAACTGTTATTACATAGGCAACGAGACCGATGCCGTGATAGTGGACGCCGGCGTATATCACAGCCGTCTTTTGGAGAGGATGGCCACGGCCGGGCTCGATGTGGGCAGGATTCGCGCCGTTTTCGTATCGCACGAGCACCACGACCATGTGGGCGGTGTCAGGGTGATATCCAAGCGCCTGATGATTCCGGCTTACATTACTCCGCGCACCTTAGCCGCCATACACAAGAAGCATCAGCCGTCAGATTACAAGCCCCTGACTCCTGGCGATGTAGTCGATATCCGCGGCATCAGGGTATGGCCGTTCAGCAAGAGCCACGACGCCGCCGATCCCGTGAGCTTCCGCGTGGAGATAGATGGCCACAACATAGGCGTGATGACCGACATCGGCATTGTGGATGAGACCCTGCAGCGCCAGTTCTCGATGTGCGACGCCTGCTTCCTGGAATCCAACTACGATCTCCAGATGCTCCGCAACGGCGGATATCCGTATTACCTGAAACAGCGTGTGGAATCGGAGCTTGGCCATCTGAGCAATGATGACGCCTTCGGTCTGGTCCGCGATTTCGCCAATCCACGGCTGTCGCATATCATATTGTCACACATATCAGCTGATAACAATACTTCTGAGAAGGTGCTGGAGACTTTTGCGCCATTAGCTGATAAATACAAAATCTCGCTGGCCTCGAGGTACGAGTGCGGAAAGGTTCTTGAATTGTAGAGACGCGGCCTTGCCGCATCTGGAATATTTTATTAGTATTCCACCTTTACGAGAGTAAGTCCCTGCGGCGGGGCTGTGAATCCGGCTCTCTGGCGGTCCTTGCTCTCTATGATTCCTGGAATCAGGGTGGGGGAGAGGCTGCCGTTGCCTACCTCTATCAGGGTGCCTGTAAGTATGCGCACCATGTTCTGGAGGAATCCGTCGCCGGTGTAGCTGATGGTGATACCGCTCTCTGTCTCCTCTATGGATATATCCATTATGGTGCGGATGGATGATTTCTTGAAATGTGGATTTCCGCAGAATGCCTTGTAGTCGTGGGTGCCGGTCAGGAGAGCGGCGGCCTGTCTCATCATGCTCACATTCAGTGGCTTGTCGAGATAGGTATATACGTATTTGCGCTCAAATACGTTGGGTATCGGGCTGGTGTGGATCCTGTAGCGGTATGTCTTGCTTTTGGCTGAAAACCTGGCGTGGAAATCCTGCTGCGCGTCCTCGGCGCTCAGTACGGCTATGTCCTCGGGCAGGTACTGGTTCAGGTACGATAGTATGCCTTCAGCTGAAAAAGCATCCTCTATCTCGCAGCTGGCTACCTGCGCCATGGCGTGTACTCCGGCGTCGGTGCGTCCGCTGCCCTGTACCTCCACTGTGTGGCCGCACATCCTGCTGAGCACGGCTGAGATCTTGCCCTGTATTGTGTTTTCGGTGGAGCGCTGAATCTGCCATCCGTTGTATTTTGTGCCGTCGTAGGCTATGGTGATTTTTATTTTTTTCATGTTGCAAAATTAGTGTTTTTCTTTTTGTTTTTCCAAAAATCCCCTTATATTTGCTAAAATACTTTTTCTACCGACTCCTAATTGCTAATAATATGAATATCAAGACTATTAAGGTGGGCACATTCAATCTTATGAATCTGATGCTGCCCAATCATCAGGTTTTTGGCGGTATTGGCTATACGCCCGAGGAGTTTAACCGCAAGGCCAGCTGGGTGAATTTCATGCTCAACCAGATGAGGGCCGATGTGATTGGTTTTCAGGAGTGTTTCGATAAGCAGGCGCTCCTCCAGATAATCCACAACAACAAGTTTTACCGCGATGCCGAGGTGGTGATAGCCGACGAGACCGGCGACCTTCCCCGTGTGGCGCTGCTGTCGAGATACCCGATAGAGGATATCGAGATTTTCGACAAGTTTCCGCCCGAATCGATTATCCATGTGCAGCCGCGCGGCATTTATCAGAAGGTGTTCCTGCCTTTCGATTCGTTCTCGCGTCCGGTGCTGAAGGCGGATATCAATGTGAAGCCTTTCGGTGTGATTACGTTCTATGTGGTTCACCTGAAATCCAAGCGTCCTATCTTCTATGATGGCGAGAATGAGAACAATCCTGTGGACTTGGCCAAGGCTCAGGTAAGGAGCCTGATGCTCAGGGCGGCGGAATCGTGCGCGGTGCGCTCGCTGCTGATGAGGAGTATGCGCAATCAGACAAGGCCAGTGGTGGTTTTCGGTGATGTTAACGACACCGGCAATTCGGTGACATCGCGCATCATAAGCGGTGAGGTGCCTCAGCACAAGCTGTCCGATACCGTGAAGCAGAGCGTCTGGGATGTGCTGCTCTATCATGTGAAGGATATTCAGGCCCGACGCAGCTATCAGGATTTCTATTACACGCACATCCACAACGGCATGTACGAGAGTCTGGACCACATTATGGTGAGTCAGGAACTCGTAACCGAGAATCCGAGGAATGTGGGCCGTGTGGGTCTGGTGAAGGTTTTCAACGACCACCTGATAGACCGCACCTTCACCGACGAGCGTCCCGACAAGTGCAAGAGCGATCATGGCGTGGTAACCTGCACCCTGGAGCTCGATTGCGACAAGTACCGCGAGAGCAAGCAGCCGAAACAGGATTCCGGCGACGACCGGGGCAAGCAATTCTACGGCAAGCGCAAGTTCAGGAATTAGTTTATACGAAAAAAACACCGCAGGAGCCGGCTCTTGCGGTGTTTTTTTGTGTGTTGGTTATAATGTTGTGAAGACGCACGGCCGTGCGTCTCTACGGGCATACTTTACTTGGTGATCTTCTCGAGGTTCTCCTTCCAGGCGCCGTAGGCGTCGTCGTAGGCCTGCTGGTTCTTTACGTCTGGCTCGGTAACCTTTACCTTTGTGAGGTTGCTGAATGCCTCCTCCGGGCTATTGTAGAGACCTGCTCCGATACCTGCGCCGCGTGCCGCACCGATAGATCCGTCGGTGTTGAAGAGCTCGATGGCTGCGCCTGTTGTGGTGGCGAGGGTGCTGCGGAATACTGGCGAGAAGAACATATTGGCCAAGCCTGCGCGGATTACGTTGCTGTTGATGCCGATGGTCTTCATGATGTCCATGCCGTACTTGAACGAGAATGCGATACCCTCCTGACCTGCGCGGTACATGTGGGCTGCCTTGTGGATATTGAAGTTGAGGTTCATTACAGCGGCTCCAGGATTCTGGTTCTGGAGTACGCGCTCGGCGCCGTTGCCGAATGGCATTATGCTGAGGCCCTCAGATCCGATAGGAATCTCGGCCGCTATCTGGTCCATCTCCTTGTAGTTTACGTTGCCGCCGCCTACGTGCTTGTTCAGCCAAGAGTTCAGGATGCCTGTGCCGTTGATGCAGAGGAGGATACCGAGACGGTTGAGCTCCTGTGTGTGGTTTACGTGGGCGAAGGTGTTTACTCTTGAGAGAGGGTCGTACTTGATCTCCTCGCTGATACCGTATACTACGCCTGATGTGCCGCCTGTTGCGGCAATCTCGCCTGGGTTCAATACGTTGAGCGAGAGTGCGTTGTTTGGCTGGTCGCCTGCGCGGTAAGAAACCTTGATGCCCTTTACGAGGCCGAGTTCCTTAGCGGCTGCCTCGGTGAGCTCGCCCTGTACCGAGAATGTTGGAACTATCTCAGGGATGAGGCTCTCGTCGAAACCGTAGTAGTCGAGGAGGAATTTGGCCACGCAGTTGTTCTTGAAATCCCAGAACATACCCTCCGAGAGGCCGCTGATGGTGGTCTTGATCTCGCCGGTAAGTTTCATCGCGATGTAGTCGCCTGGGAGCATTATCTTGTATATCTTGCTGTAGATTTCAGGCTCGTTGTCCTTTACCCACTTGAGCTTTGATGCTGTGAAGTTGCCTGGGCTGTTGAGCAGTGATCCGAGGCAGAGGTCGCTTCCGAGGTCCTGAAGGGCCTTTGCGCCAATCTGTGTGGCTCTTGAGTCGCACCAGATGATGGCTGGACGGAGAGGATTCTGGTCCTTATCTACTGCCACAAGGCCGTGCATCTGGTAAGAGATACCGATGGCCTTGATATCGGATGGGGAAATGCAAGATGTGCGCATTACCTCGGCGAGAGCGAGCTTGGCGTTCTCCCACCAGAGGCTGGGCTCCTGCTCTGCCCAACCGGCCTTGATAGCCGTGATTTTCTGTTCCTGTTTTGGATAGTATGCGGATGCCTCGCACTTTCCTGATTCATGCTCTATCAGAGATACCTTTACTGATGAGCTTCCGATGTCAAATCCTAATAAGTACATATTTGTGTAATTAGTTAAAAAGTTCTTATAGTTATCAGCTGATATGCTGATGTGTTGATATTCACAAAAGTAAGATGTTTTTTTTATATTACCATCTTTTGCGTGTTAATTTTTCAAATTTTTTCGCAATTTTTTTTCGCCTCGGATTTACGATGCCGCATTGTCTTCCCCGGTGTCGGTGTCGCGGGTGTATCTGTCGGCGTATTCGGTGGGCGATACTCCGTAGAATGCCTTGAACGACGACGAGAAGTGTCCGGGGTTGGAGTATCCCACGGCGTATGCTATCTCGCTTATAGTCAGGCTCTTGTCGGTGAGCAGATACGATGCCTGTTTCATCCTGATGTTCTTTAGGTAGTCGCGGGCCGATAGTCCGGTTATCTCCTTGATCTTGCGGTGCAGGTGCACTCTCGATATACCTATTGTATCAGCTAACATCTCCACATTGAGGTCGCGGCAGGATATCTTGTCCTTGATTATCTGCATCACTTTCTGCATCAGTATCTCGTCCTGCGATTTTATCTCGATGTTCTCGATGTTGTAGTTGTCGGCCTTGTTGGTGATATTGGCTATCACCTTGTCGCGGTTGATGAGCATTGTGCGGATTATCTTCTTGAGTATCTCGGTGTTGAATGGTTTCTCGAGATACATATCAGCTCCTATCTCTATGCCCTGTGCCTTGTTGCGGTCGTCGCCGAGTGCCGTAAGCAGCACCACCGGGATATGGCTTGTCTTGTAGTTTCGCTTCACCTTGCGGCAGAGGGTCCATCCGTCCATCTCTGGCATCATGATGTCGGAGATTATCAGGTCGGGCTTCTGTGTGGATATTGCATCGAGGGCCAGCCGTCCGTTCTCGTATCCTACTATGTTGTAGTCGTCTTCCAGCTCCTGGAGCAGATATGTGCGGATGCTCTCCTCGTCATCCACCACGTATATTGTCTTTCGGCCGTTGTTGCGGATTTCGAGTTGTTTTTTCTTGAAGCTGATGGCAAGTTCGTGTGTGGCTGCTGATGTGGGCTCGGTGGTTACCTCATCTATTATGTCATCAGCTGGAAGGTGGTCCTTGCCTGTGGGCAGCTCTATCGTGAAACGGCTTCCCTGCTTGTCGGTGCGGTTTTCGGCCTTCAGCTTTCCTCCGTGTAGCTCTGTTAGGTATCTTGCCAGGTGCAGGCCCACTCCGGTGCCGGTGGTGTAGCGGTTTTGCTGAGATTTCACCTGATAGAATCTCTGGAAAATCTTTGTGATGTCGTCCTGGTTGATGCCTATTCCATTGTCCTGCACGGTGATCAGGATTTTGCCGGCGGTTTTGTCTTCGCTGATGTCGATATCTATCTCGCCGCCTACCGGGGTGAATTTCACCGCATTGTGCAGGAGGTTCAGGATTATCTTCTCGAAGTTTTCGGGGTCTACCCAGGCGTATATTCCGGGAGTGTTGGATATCTCCACGGATATTTCCTTGGTCTCGATGAGCGGTCCGCAGCTGTCCACTATCTCCCTTATGAATGGGTATAGCTCTGTCTTGCCGTATTTCATCATTACCTGTCCCTTGTCGATCTTGCGGAGGTCGAGCAGCTGGCTTACCAGCCTGAGTATCCGCTGGCTGTTGGTTTTCATTATCGAATACAGCCTTGCTGTCTCGGGGTCGGTGTCGTTGCGGGTCAGCAGTTTTTCCAGCGGGTCTATTATAAGAGTGAGCGGTGTGCGTATCTCGTGCGATATGTTGATGAAAAACTGCATCTTCATCTCGTTGATCTGGTCGCTGTGGCGGCGGCGCACTTTCTCGTTGATGTTCTCGAATATCAGATACAGTATCAGCAGTATTATGAGAGCCAGCGATACCTTGGCCACTATGGTGTGATACCACAGCGGATGTATTATTATCGTGATTCTGCGTGTGGAGCTTCCCCGGTTGCCTATGTTGGCCTCCAGCTCCATGTTGTATGTGCCGTGGGGCATGTTGGTATACGATGTCTGGTATACTCCCTTGGGCAGCTGTGTGAATGTGCTGTCGAATCCCAGCATTCGGTATCTGAATGTGGTCTGCTCCAGGTGGGCCGGGTTGGATGTGCCGAATCTCAGGGTGAATGTGTTTTCGCTCTCGTGCAGGTATATTGTGTCTACATCAGCTATGTTCTTGTTCAGGATCAATATGCCGTTGTATTCCTTGCCGGTCTCTATGTACTGGTTGTTTACCAGCAGGCGCCTCAGTACCACCTTGCCCGGCGTCACCGAGTCGGTTAGGATGTTGGTCTTGATGATGGTGATGCCCATCACTCCGCCGAAACAGGCCATTCCGTCTTCGGTGAGCACGGCCGCCCTTGTGGAAAACTCGGTTCCGTATAGTCCGTCCTCTACTCCGAATTTTATGGTGCGCCTGTCGGCAGGATTGTATCTTATCAGGCCGTCGCGGGTGCTTATCCATATCATGCCCATTGAGTCTTCTATTATGGAGCATACGGCGTGGCCCTGCAGTATGTGGCTGTATTCCTCGGTCATGGGGTTCAGGATCATGATGCCGTTGTTGGTGGCGCACCATATCTGATTCTGCCTGTTTATGAATATGTGGGTTACGGTGTTGTCGGGCAGGAAACCTTCGGCCGCGGTGTATTTCTTGCTGTATTTGCATTCCCTGTCCACATACCAGAGGCCGTCGTAGGTGCCTATCCAGAAGTTTTTCTGTGCGTCGAGCGATATGCAGCTTCCCCACGACGGGTTTACGAGCAGGCCCTTCTCGAATGTCTCTGTAGATGTGTCGAATGTGCCTATGCCGTTGCCCAGCGATGTTATCAGGAGCTTGCTGGGGCCTCCGTATGTTATCGATGATATTTTCTCGCATGGGAGATTGAATATCTTGATAATCTTGCGTGTGGCTATGTCTATCTTTATGAAGTCGTTGTTGTATGTGCCTATCCACATGTACTTGTCGTCCTGGTTGTACATGCTTATTATATTGCACGGCACATTGTGGCCGTGGCTGCCGTATACGTCTACGTGCTCTATGGTCTTGCCGCCCGATAGTATGGATATTCCGTCGCCCTCGGTGCCTAGCCAGATGTCCGATTGTGTGGTGGCCAGAGCTGATACCGAGTTGCTGCCTATGTTGTTTTTGCTGTTGGGCTTGTATCCGTAGTTTTGGAATATGCTCGATTCCTTGTTTATCAGCATCAGGCCCTTGTTGTATACGCCTAGCCAGATGTTGCCGTCGGTGTCGGTGGCTATGTCGTGGATTTTTGATTTGGCGAAGTTGAACGGCACTTCGCTGGCGTCTATCTGCCACGATTCGTGGGTGCGCGGGTTGTATTCCCAGAGGCCCAGGCCGTCGGTGCCTATCAGCACCCTGCCGTGCGATATGCACATGGCCGATGCCGGATAGTTTTCGCCTATGCCGTTCAGCATCAGCCGGCCGGTGCTCTTGCCCGATGGGCTGATGATGGATATGCCCGAGTTGGTGGATGCGGCGTATATGTTGCCGTCCTGGTCTTCATGGAAACTGCTTATCTCGTCGGGCAGTGTGGGGCAGGGGAGCAGCTGATGGTTCTGTATCAGATATGTCTCCTTGCGGAATGTGCCTATCCAGATCCTTCCGCGCGAGTCTATGAAAATGGATTTCAGAAACTGGTTGTCGAGCATTCCGTTCAGGCTGTGGCTCCTTATCAGCGTGTCGCCCTTGCGGAGTGTGTAGAGTCCGAATCCCGATGTGGTGAAGTATGTGATGGTGTCGTTGCCGGTGATGTCGGTTACGAACGGGCTGAAGTCTTTCTTGGATGTCTGGAATGGTATCTCCCTGTACTCCGACTTGTTGTAGTCGTATAGTATTACTCCTTTGTTGGTGGCTATCATCACGTCGTGGTTGTGCATCTGATAGGTCTTGTTGGTATTGGAGTATTTGATGTTGCACTTGCTGAAAGTGCGGCCGTTGTAGATGTTGAGTCCGTCGATGGTGGATATCCAGATATTGCCGTTGCAGTCTATATCTATGTCGTTTATCAGGCTGTTGCTGAGGCCTCTGCTCTGGTTGAAGAGGTATGCCGACTGTGCCGGTGCTTGCATCACCGACAGTATCAATATTATGGCCGCTATGTATTGGGTTGCCTTCATTACAGGGGATTGTTGTTCTGTTTTGGCAAAGTTAATCATTATTGGCGATACGGCAAAAAAAAAGTTGCAGACCCGGGAAACTGCTTCCTTGTCTGCAACTTGGTTTTCAGTTTTTTTTGCTATTAGCTGCTATCTGCTACTCAGCTGAGTTGTTGGCAGGTACGTCCTGATACATGGTAGGAGCAGCCTGGCTGTTCATGCGGTCCATTACGCCTGACTGCTGCTCTGAGTTGCTGTTGCCGTGTGTTACGCTGGCAATGATGCTGAGTACTGCAATGAATATTACGAGTCCCCATGTGTAATTCTCAAGCTTGCTTTTCTGCTCGGCTACACCGCCGAACTGTGAACCTGCGCTCAGGTTGGATGCCAAGCCGCCGCCCTTGGAGTTCTGTGCGAGTACTATGAGTACCAGCAGTACGGCAGCTATTACGATTAAAACGATTAATGCTGTATACATGATTTATTTATTGATTATTGTTCGTTAATTTATTTATCTCTTCTATTTTGGCTGCAAAGTAAGCACTTTTTTCTGGATATTTCAAATTTAATTTCTCATAAATTGATATAGCCTTTGCATAGTGTTGCTGCTGGATGTAGAGCTGGGCCAGTTTTTCGGAGTATAGTTCGGGCTGCTTGTTGGAGTCTTCGCCCATGTCGCCTTCCTTTACTTCCTTGTTTCTGTCGAGATGCGGCTCTGCCTGCAGGAATTTGTCTATCAGGCTGTCGGAGTTGCTTTTGGGAGCTTCGTCCTCGGCCTGTTTCATCTTCTTGAGTCGTGCCATCAGCTTGTCGGCCGCCGACATTTCTTTTGCCTCCTCCTTGGGTGCTTCGGCCTTTGGCTCGGGAGCTGGCTCTGGTTTTGGCTCCGGCTTGGTCTCGGCCTTGGCTGGCTCTGTGGTGATTACGGTCTCGGTTACTATTGTGGTGGTTACAGTTTCGGTTACTGTTGTAGTCACCTCGGCCTCCTTGGCTTTGGCTTTTGCCTCAGCTTCCTTGACCAGGCGCTCAGCCTCCTCGGCCTGGAGTTTCAGGGCCAGTTTTCTTGCTTCTTCCTCGGCCTCGGCTCTCTTCTTGTCGGCCTCTTCCTGCTCCTTGCGCAGTGCGGCTATCTTCTCGAAGATCTGGTCTTTGTTTTCAGCTGATACGGTTTCAGTTGGTTTTGTATCAGCTGGCTTGGTTTCTGTTGGTTTTGTATCAGCTGATACGGTTTCTATTGGTTTTGTATCAGCTGGCTTGGTTTCTGTTGTCTTGGTTTCTACTACTACTGTCTAAGTCGGAGGCCAAGCGGTCTTAGGAAGACAACCATGCTCAGCTACTCCTTGGCTCACAGAACGACATGGCTACGATC
>JAZUEG010000495.1:0-5239 GCA_045640025.1 Bacteroidales bacterium | reverse complement strand
ACATAAATTACCACGAATTAACATAAATTTTTCATAAATTAATTTTTGAATAATTCGTGTTAATTTATGATAATTCGTGTTTTAAAGATAAAATTCTTTTCATTCTTTTTTATTCTTTTAATTTTCGGAGACTAAAATCCGCAGGCGTAGCCGGCGGTTGTCTTTACAACGACTGCAAGAAAGCCACCAGAGCGTCCCTGTCGCTTTTTTGCAGATTTGCGAATTTGTTTTTCGACGCCTCGGCCTCGCCTCCGTGCCACATTATCGCCTCCACGAAATTGCGGGCACGGCCGTCGTGGAGAAAACAGGTATGGCCATTCACCTTTTCTTGAAGACCTATGCCCCAGAGAGGCGTGGTGCGCCACTCGTTTCCACGGGCCAGTCCCGACACATAATTGTCGTTGAGGCCAGCGTCCATAATCTCGCTACCCATATCGTGAAGTAGGAAATCGGAATAGGGATGAATCGTCTGACCACCAGTCCAGGGCAGACGGGTACCGTTAAGACACACAGAGCCAGTGGTTTTGGTGTGCAATGTGGTTACGTGGCAGAGATGACAGCCCGAATTGTAGAACATCTGCTCGCCGTGAATCACCTGCGGATCGTCAACATTCCTTCGGGCAGGGACTCCGAGACTCTGCATATAAAGGTCCACACATTCCATCTCTTCGGTGCTGACCTCCAACTGTTTATAGGTCAAACCCATAGCACCACCTTGCTTCATCTGTTCCTGACCCTCGCAAATCTCCTCGGGGAATCGCGAGTTGGTTACTCCCATATCGGACGAGAAACCGAGTTCCACTGTGAGATCGGCGTGTTGGGCCTTGTTTCCGCCCACTCCAAGTTGACGTTTTCCACGCTCCACAATGTAGTTTGCCTTGCCCGAAATTCCCCACTCGGGATAGTTTGAACGGAGTGCAAGAGCCTCAATCTCAGCGGGATCAAGAGCCATTATCTGACCCATTCCCACGTGTCGCAAGGGTACGCGGACAGTGCAGAAAAGGTCGTTGGCGGATATCGAATCGGCATACCAGTTTGTAATCTGATATTTCGGAAGAGCCAACTCATATTCCTCACCGTCAGGGAATTGGAATTTTTGAGTAAGCACGCTGATACTTACTTTTCCCTCGGCGTCAACTCCGTAAATACTTTGATCGTGAACCACTCGGCCGTAATCGGGGAAGAACGCGCCGTTTTTCCTCGTAATGTATATCAGCATCGACGAAAAACCATACTGACCCGATCCGCCCTCGCTCCAGATTGCGGGTTTGGTGCGTCCTGCGTTTCGGTGACAACTTCCACACGAATATCCCGCGTAAACGGGTCCGAGTCCACCGCCAAGACCTGTGGAATTGGTTCGCGCGTCGTCATAGAGCCTATCGCCACGCTTGAATCTCGTGAGGTAAGTGCCTGACACCCAGTCAGCCTCTTGGTCGTAGGCCTTGGATGAGTTCATAAAAACGGTTGACGTGCCCGCCGACAAAGCGTATCCACTCGGCACCTCCACGTCCCTAACATCCAGCCCCTCGTCCTCGCACGACGCCAACACCACAACGGCAAAAAATATGATTGAAAATTTCTTCATTGATCTGATAAATGGAACACAGATCACGCAGATTGTGCGGATTTTCGCTGATAAATTTTATATAAAAAAATTCGCGCTAATCCGCTCCATCCGTGTAATCTGCGTTCAATAAATTAATATACGCGAGCCTTTCCGTCCTTGAAAATCAGGTATTCCAAGGTGTGGAAACCGCGGACAGTCTGAGCGGCCTCGATATCGGCGTTGTCCTCGTCGAAATCGCCTGACCAGTCGAGTGACTCAAAAGTTCCTTTCTCTATAAGGTTTTGGATATCAGCCTGATCGAGAGGCCACGAATCCATATTAGGATCCAAACCAAGGTCAGCCACAGGACCAAAAAGAAAAGCCTCCGAAGTCTCCCAAGGCTCACGGGCATTCAGCCAGGCCTCGGCGGCGGTGGCGAAAGTCTTCTCGCTTGGGTTTGCCTCCACGGCCTTTACGGCGGTCAGCAAGGCGTCCACTTTGTCAACCAAGGATTTGTAGGTTGGGACCACGACCTTATCAACATACGAGACTGCAATCTTGTCGAAAACGGCCTCGTCCTCATTCTCTTCAAGCCAGGTGCTCAGCGAGTTGAGAAGTTTCTCCAGACTTGCGCAAGCCTCCATAGCCTTGTCGGTCTCAGAGCAAACGATATTGTTTCTGAAAGGCTGAGGAATGTCCTGAATTGCCTTGTAAGCGTCTGATATTGCGGAATTTATCTTAGCATACAAATCAGCATCCTTGCCTTTGATATAGGTAGCGAGAGAATTCTCGGCCTCCTTGCCGTCGAGGCTTCCGAAAAACGAGTTTCGGATAGAGAGGATATTGTTGGAGTAGTCGTCGCGCGAGTGCCAAGAAAACCACGACTCAACGGCGTAGAGGGCCTCGTTGTCCTTGCCAGCCTTCTTGAAATCGTAAGGCTCGCCGATTTTTGCGGTTCCCACCTCGTTGGCGATATCTGCGCAACCCTGCACAATCTCCTGAAGACAGTCGAGCGACGAGGTGTATGAGTTGCCGTTGTGCTTCTTGAAAGTCTCGGCGTAAGGCTCGCCATTGTAACTATCGGCCCAGGCATTGTAAAGGCTGTTGGCGTCTGATTTCAAGAGAGTTGCCACACGGGTAGCGTAGGCTGTCCAGTTCTTCACGTTGCCAGAATTGATATCCACAAATGAAGTTTCCTGACCCTGAGGATCCACAACTTCGTTCTTGTCGTCGTCCTTGTCGCAAGCAACCAACGACACGCCCAAAGCGAGGGCAAACAATAATTCTTTTTTCATTTTTGTATTTTTTAGATTTATAAAAAGACTTCTGTTTTTTTTATGGAACACAGATTACGCGGATTAAGCGGATTTACGCTGTTTTTATATTGATCTAAATTTTAAAAAATCTGCGAAAATCCGCCCCATCCGTGTAATCCGCGTTCCAATCAGTTCGATTATTTGGTTACAAACCAGCCAACGTATGCCAGGCCTACGGCAAATTCGTTCTCGGAATTAAAACTTCCGCCACCGATTTTGCGGGTTGTGTAGTCGCATTTGGCAACGAGATTTGGCAGAATGTAGTAGTTGATACCAGCGGTGAACATCGAGGTTTTCAGTCTCGGGTCCATCACCTGATTGGCCTCGCCCTTTTCCTGAGGATTGTAATACTCGTAGCGGACAAAGGGAACAAGATTTGGGAAGCGGTCGCTGTTCACGATTTTCTGAGTGCTGATACCAACCTCACCGCCGTAACTTACCGCTGTTTTGGCCACGGGAGTAAGGCGAGTATATGGCGACTTGTTGGAAAGTTTTGTGTTTATCTTGCTGATATCCGATGAGTTGGCAAGATTGCCGTTCAGGACGTTTCCGCGCATTGTGAAATACTTGTTTTTGTATTGAATATCAGCTGATACGATTTTCACGGTTGCCTTTCCGATAGAGGCATAGGTCTGATACTTGTCGGCGTTTTTGCCAGCGTCGTCGCAGTAATAATAACTTGCGCCAAGTCGCAGGCCCTTTACACCTTTATAGTCGATACGGCCCACAATTGCGGGACAAGTGAAGTTGTCTTCCTCGAAAAGGCCCTGCTTGGAATTTCCAGCCCAGGTGTTGCGGTCGAAACCGTTGGCGTTGAGCCCCGCAACCACGAGAAACTGATAATTGAACTTGTAAAGATTTTTGCCCACCTCGCCGAAAATCTCAAATCCATTGTCGTGCCAGGTGCAGGGCAGAATGGTGCTCTCGCCCTCGGGTCTTACGGTTCCGAAAAAGTTGATCGGTTCGTGATGAGTGTTTGTAAGTCCCACAGGCAGAATAAGATGACCGAAACGCACATTCAACTCGGGAAGGAATTTTCTTGTAATATGAAACTGCTCAATGGCCACCTCACCGCCTTTCTCAATCTCGGTCTCGTATTCGCCGTTTTCAGAGTTTTCGAGTTCCACGGCCGAGCCCACTCCACCGCTCTCAAACTCCACCTCAATGCCGAGTTGCCATTTTGAGTTGAATTTATAATCGAGGGCGAGAACGGTTCTCGGAATCGAGATTGTGTTCCTGTGCTTTTTCTGATTGCCGTCGGTACCGCCATAAAAACGGTTGGTTCCGTAGTCCTTGAACGCGGCCACCATCTCGCCGTAGCCACCGAACCTGAACTTCCATCCATCCACAGAATCCCTCTGCGCCGATACCGACAAGGGAACAACAATCAACAAAGAAAGAATAATGCTTCTCATAGTTTTTGCTTTTAAATTGGTGTAATGGAACGCGGATTACGCGGATATCTATGTTCCATTTTTGATAGTGCAAAATTGCTATGAAAAGCAAACTCCGGCAATACTTAAATTTAGGTATATGGAAGAGAAAAAGCGAGGGGCTGTTAGTCAAAAATAGGTATATTTCAGAAAAAATGATAACGGAACTGAAAAAAATTACTACCTTTGCGGTCAGAAAAATCAGACAATGCACAGCAAGCACGATAAGATAAGGATTCTGATTGTGGAGACATCCACAATCCTGAGAAACGGCATCCAGCATACCATAGAGGGCGTGGTGGATTGCCCGGTACGTTTTATGGAGGTATCAGCTACAAAAAATATGAGGGAAATTCTTGATTTTCAGCCCGATATCGTGATTATGAATCCAATGTGCGCGCATCTGCTGAATATCAGTGAGCTGAAGGCAGAGATTCCTGAAATACACGTATTAGCTATAATAACCGGACCGATGGACCCGATGCACCTATCGGGCTACGAGGCCAACATCCACCTGTACGACACTCCCGACGAGCTCCACAAGATGCTTGACCGCATAATGGGCTACGACCACCACTACTCACAAAACGAGCAACAGCTCACAGAAAGGGAAAAGGAAATAATAATTGAGGTGGTGAAGGGATTGGCCAACAAGGAGATAGCCGACAAGCTGAACCTATCAACATTCACAGTAACCACCCACCGAAGAAACATTGCGCGCAAGCTTCAGATCCGCTCTGCATCGGCGCTTACGATATATGCTATAACAAATAACCTCGTCACGATGGACGAGGTTAAGAATTTCTAAGAAGAAAATATTTTTTATTCCACCACTACTGGGCGGATATTTTCGCCGTAAAAACGGTCTACAGAGCCGCGGATGAGCGAGCCGTTGCAAAACGAGAATTCGTATGCGTGCATAGGGTCGCTTGTGGAGATGGATG